>SUXT01000076.1 GCA_015060835.1 Bacteroidales bacterium | reverse complement strand
GCAGGGCGAGGGAGTTCCAATCATTGACTTAACTTTGTCTTAATGAAGAATGGGGGCTTGTAGCTACTTAAATATCGAATTTTAAACGACTTAAATACGTTTACCGGACACCAATGTTTTTGAATCCACCTCCTCTTCAAGAGGAGGAATGTGAACAGCTGAAACTTATTGATATACAACATTCTCCCTCTTGAAGAGGGAGTCCCCGAAGGGGGAGGGAGTTCCGCAAATGCGCTAATCTTTCTCGCGATTCCACAGCAATGAACCATACAATGAGAACAGAACTCCTCCGTCTTCAAAAAACGTTATCAACATAGAGGTCTGAGCTTACATCATCATAGGCGGACGCTCTGTCATATCCGAGTCTATAGAATAGCCATTGGGATATATCAGCAGTATGCTACGGCCGGTGTAGTTACGCTGTATCTGTGTGAATATGTGGTCGAGCGATGGACGGAAAGATATTGAGCCGCGGCGCGCGCTCACCACTATAAGCAGATGGTCTTCGTGCACAAATTCCGATATGCGCTTGAGGTCGTTGCCGCCGTCGGTCTCGAAGTATTCGGCACGCGTCCTGCTCTTGTTCTCTTTCAGGTGCTTCTGTATGAGCGTCATTGTGTCTATGTGTCCATGATACTTTATGCGGCAGTCGAGTCCCGCGGCGAGTCTCTCTGTCTGGTCGACCCAATGGAAGAATCCCGCCTCAAACTCAGTCTTTGCCGGGAAGGTGATGTGTATGCAACGTATGGTGTTTATGGGCATCGTAAGCCTTGCCATTATTATCTGGCTGTAGAGGCCTGTCAGCAGTTCGGGCAACACAGTACCCAGGAAAGAGTCGTTGGGAGAGGATTTTTCGTGGAAACCTACTATCAGTTCGTGGTAGTTGTTCTCCTTCATTTCGTGTATGATACCGTGCGAGAGGTTGGTCGTTAGCCTTATTTTTGTCAGCAACTGCACATTGACAGTGGCAGCAATGTCAGCAGCCTTTTCCAGTACCCTTGTTCCGCGGGACATCTGTGTCTCGTCTTCATCGAGCACTACATTTACGGCTGTCAGGGGGACTGTGGACTTCTCCTTGCGCAGCATGATGGCGAGACTCATCAGACGGTCGACCATTTCGGGGTTGGCAAGGCTTATGAGAGTCTTCTCTGCTGTGTCTATGGGCTTGTCGATAATCTCGCCCGACATTGCAATCTTGCGCGAGGAGTGTTCGGTGATGATTGAGCTTACGATGCAGGTTACAAGTATGAGGATGATGGTGCCGTTGAGGACGTCGTCGTTGAGCAGGCGCGACCCATCTTCGAGTATGATGTTGTATCCGACAAGGACAGCTGCAAGTGTGGCGGCTGCCTGTGCGTTGCTCAAGCCGAAGATAAGTCTTCGTTCATCGCCCGACATTTTGTATGCCTTCTGTGTAATCCATGAAGCGAGCCATTTGCCGAAGAGGGCTATGGCTATCATCACTCCGGCAACCATCAGTGCGTTTCCTCCGCCAAAGAGTACCTTCAGGTCGATAATCATACCTACGCCTATAAGGAAATAGGGTATGAAGAGGGCGTTGCCCACAAACTCTATGTGCTTCATCAGGGGTGATGAGTGCGGTATCAGCCTGTTGAGCGCCAATCCGGTGATGAAGGCACCGAGGATACCCTCCATTCCTGCAAGTTCCATGATTCCCGCGCCCATGAAGAGCATTGCCATCACAAATATATATTGTATGATGCCATCGTTGTATTTGCGGAAAAAGAAGCGGGCGATACGCGGGAAAATGTACACAATCACAAGTGTGATTGCAATCATCTTCAATAGCAATGAAGGCAGGAACCATGCTCCCACCTCCCCTTTATACATACCTCCGATGACAGCGAGCACAAACAGTGTGAGAGTGTCGGTAACGATTGTACCTCCCACAGCGAAGTTTACGCATCGTAGGCGCGAAAGACCGTAACGGGCAACAATGGGGTAGGCTATAAGTGTGTGCGATGCATACATACTTGCAAGCAGTATCGATGCTGTCAACTCATAGTCGAGGATGGTCATGTTTGCGGCTATTCCTATGGCAAGCGGGAATATGAATGCCGTCAGTCCCAACAATATGGCACCGCCCTGTGCCATCTTCATCTCCTGCATGTTTATCTCAAGGCTGGCAAGGAACATTATGTAGAACAGTCCCACATCGCCGAAAAGTTCGAAACTGCTGTCGTGTGCCAAAATGTTGAGTCCGTGCGGACCGATGAGCAAGCCGGCAAAAATCATGCCGATGATATGCGGCAGGCGCATCTTGTTGAATATTATCGGGGCAAAGAGTATGATGCAGAGCACAAGGAAGAATATCCATGTGGTGTCTGTTATAGGGAAAAAGTTGCTTAAATCCATTGTCGCATTCATCTGTTAAATGAAACATTGTATCTGTTACCATGAATAGGTGAGACCCAGCATCATGTTCTGATAGAACTGCCAATATCCTGTCTTGTCGCTGAACTGGCTGCGTGCCTTGTCGTCGAAACGGCTGTGGATGAACATGGATGCCGAGATGTATTTGTTGAAACTGAACGAGAATGTGTTTTCCCAATCATGTTCAACACGCGAATATGTGGTGTAGAAATATAAACGGGTCCTCCACGAAAAGTTCTTGAAGAACTGGAAGTTTCCATTGACCTCCAACTTGGTACCGAAGTCCTCGAAGTGGTGGCGCCCCTTTCTTATGCCGTAGTGCTTTACAGCAAGGTCGCCGTATCTCACGAAGCGGTAGTTGTATGCCGACAGCGGTGCAAGGTAAACAGAGAGCGAACCTTTGGATAATTTGGGCTTGTAGTCGATACCGAACGAGAAGTTGGCATTGAACGGAGCCATGAAGTTCGAACGAAAATCGCTCTGGTTGGCATCGTAGAAGGGGAGGAACTGTGTCCACACCTGTGCCTGAATAGTGTAATAGAAGTCCTTGACTCCTTGGTAGTTGAGCTTGGATGTGAAGCGCAACAGGTCCTGATTTGTCTTTATGCTGTGTACGGTGTCCGATGGAGAGGAGTAGAATCCCAATTTGGCTTCGAGGTGATTCTCGAATTTTGTTTTTTTCTTGTCGTCGTAGTTAAGTTTGAACTCGACATTTAACAGCATGTTCTTGGTGTTCTCACCACCGCTGTGCCAGTTGTCCGAGAAGAAGTTCTGTGTGTAGTTTATGCCGAATCCGCCGTATGTGCGCCAATAATTGGGCTTGACGACCTTTGTTTTAAGGTCGCCCGTAACACTTTCGGGCATCACAATCGGGGGGATTGCATTGAGTGTTATTCCCGACATGTGATTGAACTTCTCCTCGTCGCTCAGGGTAGTCTCTTTTCGTATCTCATCCTCTGTCGCCCACACAAGTGAGGGATTGTTACGGTACAACTGCAGCAGCATCCCGTCAATAACCTTCCTGCGTTTGGCATCGGCCTCCATCTGTGTATCCTTGCCTCTGTTTTCGAATTTTATATCCTTGCTGTAACTGCTTCCCAATGCCGACCTGTAGAGCGTGGGACGCATATAGAGCTTTATGAATGTGGGGTTGGTGCGTTCAATGCCGTCGATGTTGCTCAAATCCACAATTACGGTGTCGTATCGTGCAATGATGGAGTCGAGCTGCAGTTCGAATGTCCTTTTGGTGTTGGAGATTGTGTCTGTTGTGCTTAAATTGTTAATATTGAGGTATTGTTCGCCTGTATTTTCGTCAATCGTGTCGCCAACTGTTGTTGTAGAGTCGTTGGCGATGTTGTTTTGGGGAGTAAGTTCTATTGAATCGGCTACAATTCCGGATGCTTCAGTTGAATCTTTCTTCGTTTCAATGATGGAGTCGACACTTTGCAAAGTATCCTCTTTGGTCAGCGTCGAGTCGCTTTTTGTGTTAGAAAGAATTTTGATGGTCAAAGAGTCAATCTGTTGGGCTGAAACGGACAAACAACCAAACAGAAATAATATTGTAGTGGTAATAAAAATGTTTTTCATGGTATAAAGAATCTTCCTTCCTGCAAAGATAGTGCAAGCCGAGCGAAAAGCCAAACATGTTTAGGGAGGTTCTATAAATTACTATTAAATTATATTGCTGTCCAGTAAATTTTTATTCTACTTATGTTTTGAACTCTTCTGTCTTCAAAAACTAGGTAAACAACTGAGGCTGACCCAAAAGTATTTTTTACTTCGCGAGAATTGAATATTTGAAAACTATCTCCGATAGGTATCCGAATAAATCAACCTCAATTTTGTAAATTTTCGACTTTTGGGTCAGCCTCTACCCAAAGGGGGAGGGAGTTTGAATGAAAACACAAGCAATAGTTTCAAACCCCTCCGTCTTCAAAAACTGTCGTTTTTGAATCCACCTCCCCTTTAAGGGCAGGAACTTTTTAGAATAGTTTTTTATCCATTGAAGGATGGGGTTGTACTTTTTAGGTATAATATCGCATAATCATTTAAAAATTTACCGGACACTAATAATTTGCAATAAAACTCCCGTTAATTGCTTAATTTTTCCTACCTTTGCAACTTGCTTACAAATACGGAAATAAAAATAAACCAATAAATAACTTATGGACAAAAACAACCTTATAGGATTCGGCCTCATAGGTCTGGTGCTTTTCACATTCATCTACTTCAATCAACCCGACCCCGCACAGATTGAAGCACAAAAGCGCTATCAGGATTCAATAACCGCAGTGATGCAGCAACAGGAGGCGGAAGCACGCGCCCTCGCACTTAAAGAAGCCGAGGAGCTTAAGGCACAGGGTGCCGACAGCACATCAGTGCTTTTCAATGCCCTCAACGGCGAAGAGAGCTTCATTACTCTCGCCAATGACAAGCTGAGCATCCGCATCTCCACCCTCGGAGGACGCATCTGTTCAGCTACCCTTGCCGACTACATGAACCAGGAAGGCAATCCCGTAACCCTCTTCAGCGAGGAAGATAACATCCCCGTACGCAATGTCCGCCGTAGCGACGACAAGATATTCAACCAGTTGTACTACACAATCGATGGCAAAGAGGAGAATATCGACACTCGCAAACTCTATTTCACCCCCGTAGAGGT
Source organism: Bacteroidales bacterium (assembly GCA_015060835.1). Lineage (GTDB taxonomy): Bacteria > Bacteroidota > Bacteroidia > Bacteroidales > Bacteroidaceae > HGM04593. Next base: position 7,520 of record SUXT01000076.1, on the reverse strand, counting down.
ATCGGCAGACAAGGCAGTGATGCGCCTCTCGTTCCGTGCAGACAGATACATAGACTTTATCTACACCCTGTTGCCCGATAGCTATGTGGTAGACCTCTCGGTGGAGGCACACAACGTAGAAAATATCTTCTCTTCATCTGCCAAGAGAATGAACATTGTGTGGGAGCAGATATTGCGCCAGCAGGAGAAGGGATATACCTTCGAGCAGCAGTACACTTCGCTGACCTACAAGCCTGTAGACGAAGACACCGAGCACCTCAACGAGCGCGGCGACGACAGCGAGAAGCCCGAAGAACCCCTTTCATGGGTAGCCTTCAAGAACCAGTTCTTCTCATGCATAATGGTCGCTAAGGACAATTTCAATGATGTAATCCTCGAATCGGACACCCTGCACGAAGGCAAAGGTTACCTCAAAGTATGCACCGCTGACATGACCGCACCCTTCGACCCCTCCGGCAGAGTAGCATCGGACTTCTCATTCTACTTCGGTCCCAACAAGTTCAGCATCCTCGATGAGAGCAGCGAACTTATAGGCGGCGAGGACAATGACCTTCAGTTGCAGAAGCTCATCTATTTCGGCTGGCCCATCGTACGCTGGATCAACCGTTTCTTCATCATGTATCTCTTCGACTGGCTCACAAGCTGGGGACTCAGCATGGGACTCGTACTTCTGCTGCTCACCCTCATAGTGAAAGCCGTTGTATATCCCTTCACTCTGAAGTCCTACATCTCATCGGCGAAGATGCGTGCACTCAAACCCTACATCGACGAAATAAACGCAAAATATCCCAAGCAGGAGGATGCAATGAAGAAGCAGCAGGAGATAATGATGCTCTACAGCAAATACGGCGCAAGCCCCATGGGAGGCTGTCTGCCCATGCTCATACAGATGCCCATCTTCATCGCATTGTTCAACTTCGTGCCCAACGCAATAGAGTTGCGTCAGCAGAGTTTCCTCTGGGCGAGCGACCTCTCTACATACGACGATGTAATCAGCTGGGGCACATCAATATGGCCCATCGGTAACCACATAAGCCTCTTCTGCTTGCTCTTCTGCCTTGTACAGATAGCAAACACCTACTACACCTCGAAGATGCAGCCCAACATGGGCGGTTCGCCCGAACAGGCACAGCAGATGAAGATTATGCGCTGGATGATGTACTTTATGCCCATCATGTTCTTCTTCATCTTCAACGACTACTCGGCAGGACTCAACTATTACTATTTCCTCTCTACACTCATCAGCGTGGGAATCTTCATCTACCTCCACTACAAGGTCGATGAAAATGAACTCCTCAAGAAGATGGAGGCCTACTACGAGAAGAACAAGAACAACCCAGCAAAGCGCACAAACTTCATGGCCAACCTCGAAGCTATGCAGAAAGAGCTTGAGCGCCGCAACGAAGAACTTAAGAAAAACAATAAAAAATAATTATAAATCATGGGTTTATTCGATTTTTTCAAGAAGAAACAGCAGCCCACTGAAAAGGTGGGAGGCATGGAAGACTTCATGACACTCATCAGAGTATATTACCAATCGGTGCTTGCCGCTAACCTCGGAATCACCAATATAGGAATGTTGCCCGACCTTGCCACATTCAAGCGCACGCTTAAGGTAGCCACACAGAACAATAAATTGGGCGTAGCCGAGCGCAGCAAATGCAAGAAGATGCTCGAACAGCTCTACGGTATGAACGACAACTTCTTCAAGGAGATAGACCAGTCAATCAAGCGCAACTGCAAGACAGTGAACGATGTCCGCACCTATCTCTTCGCATTCCAGGGCTTCAACAACGACCTCATGATGCTCGTCAGCAACCTCATGCAATGGAAGTTCCGCATTCCCGGAGTATTCCACAAACTGCTCTACGGCATGACAGAGAAGGTAATAAACGACATTCTCACAAAGAACAACTGGAAGGACGAAGCAACATTCAAGACCGTATATGCCATCCGCCAGCAGAAAGAGCGTCTGGGCTACTCGGCAGAATGGATGACACAGTATGTCTACAAGATTGTAACACTCGCCAAGAAAGAGCCGCGTCCCAAAGCCGGCGAAGAGGCAACTAAAAAATAACAGCAGAAGAATCTCCCTCTATAAATAAAAGGCAATCTTACCATGTAGCAAGATTGCCTTTTTTGCCCACATGATATATGAATCCCATCTAAGTAAACCGATATGCAGAACAATAAAAAACGTAATACACCGATAGCAACGCTGATAAAGAATTTTGTAAACAAAGATAGCGGCAAAGTATCGGAGTCGCGCAAGGAGATAAGAAACCGTTTCCCTGCTCTTGATTGGAAAGATCAAAAAAAGATAATATCGGCATTCCTGGATTCATGCGCATCGGACAGAGAATGGATATATACAAGATTGCTCGATTATTGGGACGACAACTTTGCGGAGCAGATAAAAACATTGTGGGAAAAATATCATGAGGATAAGTGCGCATGGGTGGTAATACGTTTCCTCCCCGAAAATTATGTAAAATCGCAGATTGGCCACTTTCCCGGCGGAAGGAACTACTATTTTGTGTGCAGACGGCTGGCGCATAACGAAGATTTTCAGATAGAACGCAATAAATTATCGGCAATAGATTATCTGTCTGTCATATTCTATTCGGGAAAGAACCTATCCGATAATGAAGCGACAGAGATCTTCTATAAGATAGTTTGCGAAGAGTGCGAAAAGGAAAATATGTTCATAGATATGCGTCACGTTGGTCGAGGAGTCTTCTTTGCTCTTAGAGATTTTGCGGTGATTTCAAAAGCACTCTATTATCTTGAATCGAGCAATAAAACAGGTGTCCTTGAAACTCTTGAAGCATGGGGCGAGAATGTTGCCGAAACAATAAGGTTGTCTGAGGAATATGCCACCCTGAACAAAGCACCGCTTTCCGATTATGAATATAACGATAGATTAAAATCAATTGCTAAAAGCTACATTGCAGATTCATTGGGCGTTGAATGTAAAGAAAACTATATGTTCTTGGATGCGAGAAAGCGCCTCGAAGAACTTGAAAGAAAAAATCCGGTGATAGATTCTTTGATAGATAAATTAGGCCTGGAATGCGTAGAGTGATTATGGGAAATGATAATTTTACAAGATTGTTGAAAAACACCTCCGAAGAGTATATAGGTGTAGGAAACCCCGATGCGAAAATATTGATTATAGCAAATGAACCGGGAATTGCTGATGAGGAGCAATCCAACAAGGAGGTTGCGTGCAACCGCAAAATGTGGCAAGCTGTTGATAGCGGGGACTTTCAAACAAAGTATAGTGTTGAAGATAATCCTCGTTTCCCATATAAAGGTCAATTATATACCGTATATTCAAAAAAGAATGGCAGAGGCAAAGGTGGCACAAGCCGTACATGGTACAACTATCAAAAGCTGATAGATCGTTTGCGGGGTATTGAGCGTGGGAAAAGAACCCCGTTGGATTTCCACGACTTTTGTTTCAGCACAGATCTCAGCAGCGTATGTGCCAAAAAAAGTGGTAAAATTGATGAAGATCCAAAATTGTGCGAAGAACGCGAAAAATCTATCGTCCGCCGTGCCGGAAGTGGCAACAACTTCTTTTCCGAAGACTTTTTTCAGCACTTTCCCATAGTGATTGTAGCATCAGGACATTATATAAAGAAGTTCAAACATATTTTCAATCCGAAAGATTTATTTGGCTTTGAGGATTATCGGTCTCATGATGTCGAAGATGACAAGGGTAAAAAAATAGGTTGGATAAATATCCATGAATGTGGAGGAGAATCCCCCAAACTGCTTCTCCATACAAAGCATTTTTCTTCGTCAATATCAGATAAATATATAGCTGCAATAGCGAATGAAATAATTACTTTTGTAGGTAAATACAATATAACCCTTTTTTGATTGAAACCAGCAAATGAAGATGCCCATAGAAAAACACCCTCTCGCCCCCTTTCTGCCCGATGGCGCACGTATGTTGATGCTCGGCAGTTTCCCTCCCAAAGAGGACAAATGGTCTATGCGCTTCTTCTACCCCAATTGGATAAACGACATGTGGCGGATAGTGGGCACAATATTCTACGGCGACAAGCACCATTTCGAAGTGCAGGGCGAGAAGCGTTTCGACCGTGAACGCATAGTGCAATTCTGCACCGAAAAAGGGATAGCTCTTTACGACACAGCCTGCGAAGTACGCCGCCTGAAGGATAATGCTTCGGACAAATTCCTCGAAGTGGTAACCCCCACCGACCTTACCGCGCTGTTGCAACAGATACCGCAATGCAAGGCAATTGTAACCACTGGGCAGAAGGCAACTGACATAATCGTGGAGAGATTCTCATGCAAGGAGCCTCCCATCGGCAGCATGGAGACAATCACCCTTGCCAATGGTCGCACATTGCACTTCTGGCGCATGCCATCCTCGTCGCGAGCCTACCCATTGGCACTCGACAAAAAGGCGGAATACTACCGCAGAATGTTTGAATATGAACAAATTTGCGTATCTTAGCGAAGAAAAACAAAAACAAGACATATATAATGAAAAAACTACTCCTTACAATCATTGTGGCAACCCTTGCCATCCCCCAGCTGCGAGCCGACAAAGGAATGTGGCTCCTGCAACTGATGCGCCAGCAGAATCTCGAAGACAATATGCGCAAACTCGGTCTTCAAATATCGGTAGACGAAATCTATTCGCCCGAAGCACCCTCGATAAAAGATGCCATCGGCATCTTCGGTGGCGGCTGCACAGGCGAAGTAGTCTCTCCCAACGGTCTTGTAGTGACCAACCACCACTGCGGCTTCGGCTTCATACAGCAACTCAGCACAGTAGAACACAACTACCTTCAGAATGGTTTCTGGAGTCAGAGCTACGAAGAAGAACTGCCCTGCGAGGATATAGGCTTCACATTCGTAGTGAAGATAACCGATGTTACCGACGAGATAAATTCGCGCATAGCAAGCGGTAAGATAACCGAAGAGCAGTCCTTCAGCCGCGCCGAGCTTGCCAAGATAGGTAAAGAACTGTTCGACGCAGACAACGTCGAGGGCAAAAAGTATATGTATCCCCAGTTGCTTCCCTATTTCGAGGCCAACAAATACTATCTTGTCTACTACAAGAAGTACACCGACGTGCGTCTTGTGGGTACACCTCCCTTTGCCATCGGAAAGTTCGGTGGCGAGACCGACAACTGGATGTGGCCCCGTCACACAGGCGACTTCTCGGTGTTCCGCATCTACGGCGACAAGGATGGCAACCCCGCAGCATACAGCAAGGATAACGTGCCCCTGAAGACACCCAAGCACCTCAATATCTCAATCGCAGGCACCGAGCAGGGCGACTTTGCCATGATAATGGGATTCCCCGGCAGCACATCGCGCTATCTGACAGCCGAGGAGGTTGAGCAGCGTATGTACCAGAAGAACGAACCGCGTATCGCAATGCGCGATGTTACCCTGAAAATCATCCGCGAAGAGATGGAGAAGAGCGAAGACATCAACATCAAGTATGCAAGCAAGCTCGCCCGCATCAGCAACTATTGGAAAAACTCCATCGGCATGAACAAGGCCATCATCGACAATAAGGTGCTCGAAACAAAATTGCAGGAGGAGGCCGACTTCAAGGCATGGGCAAAGAGCATAGGAAGCAGCGAATATGCCAATGTCGTGGAGCAGATAAACGCTTGCGTCAGAGAGATGAACCGCACACAGTACCTCACAACTCTCACAAGCGAACTCATAGGAAATGTAGAGTTCTTTGCACGCAACCTAAGCGACGGCAACAAGAAGATGTTCGACACCCCCGAAAAGATTGCCGAGCAGATGCAGTCGTACTACTCGTGGCTGCACAACCGCGACTACATCCACAATATCGACCGTCGCATAGCCAAAGAGGTGCTTCCTCTCTACTTCGAACTCACTAAGCCCGAAGAGCGCGACAGCTACCTCAACGAGGTGGAGAAGAAGTATAAAGGCAATCTTGCAAAATATATCGACGAGGTTTACGACAACTCCATCCTTGCCAACGAGAAGAACCTGAAGAAATTCCTCAAAAAGCCTTCCCTCAAGAAGATGGAGAGCGACCCTGCATACAAGTTGCGTACAGCAATCCTCTCCGTACAGCGCGAACTTTCTAAGAAGAACAGCGAATTTGCCAAGAGAATGAATCCTCTGCACAAGACCTACCTCAAGGGATTGATGGAGAAGGCAAACGGCGCTCCTATGGCTCCCGACGCGAACTTCACAATGCGTATGACCTACGGCAGTGTGAAGCCCTATCAGCCTAAGGACGGCGTAACCTACAACCACTATACAACCCTCAAGGGTGTGATGGAGAAGGAGAACCCCAAGAGCAGCGAATTTATCGTTCCCGCCCGCCTGAAGGAACTTTACGATAGAAAGGACTATGGCGACTATGCACTCCCCAACGGCGAGATGCCCGTGGCCTTCCTCACCACCAACGACATCACCGGCGGCAACAGCGGTAGTGGTGTGCTCAACTCAAAGGGCGAACTCATAGGACTTGCATTCGACGGCAACTGGGAATCGCTCAGCGGCGATATCAACTTCGACAACGACAAACAGCGCTGTATAAACGTAGACATCAGATATGTACTCTTTGTGATAGAGAAATTCGGTGGATGCAAACGTCTTATCGACGAAATGAAGATAGTGAAGTAATAAGTATGAATAGATAAATAAACATCGGCAGCAGGTCATGTATAGGCCCCGCTGCCGATGTTGTTTTTTTATTATTGTTGTCCGGTAAATCAAAGGTGCTACGGACAAAAAGTGTGTAAATACACAAAAAATGTCTCAGGTTTCGTGCTTGATTTGTGATTAAAGCGTTATATTCGCAGACGAAAACTGTGTAAATACACAAAAATTGTATCTGTATGAAATTCGAAAGAGAACATTACATTGAAAAGTTGATAAGTAGCAAGCATAATCATTTGATAAAGATTGTTACCGGGTTACGACGTGTCGGCAAATCGTACCTGCTACTCAACCTATATAAACAACATCTTTTAGATAACGGTGTTGATACCAGCCATATCATCGAAATAAAACTTGACTCATTTGCTTATCGCAAATATCGCAAAGCAGAAACTTTATATGAATATGTCGAAAATCTGACAAAGCAAGATTCGCAGATGTATTATGTGATTATTGACGAAGTTCAGATGCTGGAGGAATTCGTAGATGTACTCAATGGTTTTCTACACATAGATAACCTTGATGTATATGTAACAGGAAGTAATGCAAAGTTCCTTTCTTCTGATATCGTTACCGAGTTTAGAGGACGAGGCGTTCAAATCCACCTCCAGCCGCTATCGTTTAAGGAAATAAAAGAAAAGTCAAATGATGACACATCTTCATTGTGGCGAGATTACATTTATTACGGAGGGTTGCCAATGGTTGTCATTGAGAAGGATAAAGCACGAAAAGCAGAAATACTTCATGAGTTACTTAAAGAAACATATTTAAGCGATATAATCGACCGCAATAATGTGAAAAATGATGCAGAATTAGAAGAA
>SUXT01000075.1 GCA_015060835.1 Bacteroidales bacterium | reverse complement strand
TAAGATAGGCGGCGCCTCGGAATAATATTCAAGTAAACTTGATATTCTTCTCTCGGCTTGCACTATCTTTCGGAATTATTTGAGAGGTATTTAACTTCGTTGAAGTTGCTATCACTCGCTGTACAATTTGTGAACAAGTTCACATTGCGCTCGTTTAACCGCAACTTTTAGAGTAGATTTTCTTTGTTTTTATTCATATATAACAGAACTTTCTTCTATAAACGGTAAATTGCAATCGAAAACTATAAAAAAATGCTGTGTATTTTGATTTTTTCATAGTTTTAGCTACTTTTGAGCACTAAATAATATCAATGTCATGAAAAGAAAAATTACAGAGCGTCTTGTTGCATGGAAGAACAATGCCAACCATAAACCGTTGATTCTGCAAGGTGCCCGTCAAGTTGGCAAATCATATATACTTGAAGAGTTCGGGAAGGAATACTACAACAACTACTTGCGTATAAGTTTGGATCTTGTTCCCGAAGTACGGGACTTTTTGAAGAAGAACATAAATCCTTTGGAGATAATCGCGTATCTTGAATCTTTATATAATACCAGAATTATTCCACACGAAACACTGGTTATATTGGACGAGATTCAGGACTGCAAGCGTGCGCTTCTTGCCCTCAAATATTTTCAAGAAGAATACCCTCAATATGATATTGTCGCAGCCGGAAGCCTTCTTGGAGTTGCAGTGAATAGAGACGAAGACCGAAGCAAGGAAGATAATGAAGATGTTTCCATTCTGAAGAATGAATCGGAAGAAGAATTCTCATTCCCCGTCGGGAAGGTTGATGAGTTGACACTATACCCAATGGATTTTGAAGAATTTTTATGGGCAACAGAAAATCACATATTGGTCTCTGAAATCCGTAAACATTATATTACCGATGAGAAAATGCCTGAATCGGTGCACAAAATGGCTCTTGATTTATATCAGAAATATCTCATCATAGGAGGTATGCCCGAATGTGTCAAAAAGTTTGTAGAAACTCATAGTTATATAGAGTGCCGTGCTGTTCAGCAAGCTATTTTGAATGGTTATGATGCAGACATGGGTAAATATGCAAGCTCAGCTACAGCTGTAAAGATTCGTGCCTGTTGGAATTCCATACCGGCTCAGTTAGCAAAGGAAAATAAAAAATTCCAATACAAATTGGCCAAGAAAGGTGGTACTGCTAAAATTTTTGGCGAAGCTATAAATTGGCTTATCTTATCAGGGGTCGTTCTGAAGTGCCGATTGGTTACTCATGGCTATATCCCTTTGGCTGCTTATGAGGACGACAGCGATTTCAAAATCTATGTATCGGACGTAGGATTGTTAGGTGCTAAGGCTCAAATGCCTATCCAATTATTGCTTAATGCAGTAGATACAGACAATACTTTTCTTGGTGCGGTTGTAGAAAATTATGTAGGACAAGCACTCAAATCCAACGGTGTAGAGCTTAGATATTGGAAAAACGACAACACTGCTGAACTTGAATTTGTCGTTCAAAAAAATATGGATGTCATACCTGTTGAGGTAAAAAAGGGGACAAAAGTAAAAGCGATAAGCATGAATACATTCATAAAAGATTACCAAAGCAATATTGCGTATCGTATTTCCGGCAAAAACTTTGGGGTTGGCAATGATATAAAATCAATACCATTGTATGCTGTCTTCTGCATTGATTCAGAGTGACGATATTTTCTGTATCGTTTGTTTGGCAAAACAGCTTCTTATATAGAACTCACTCTATTGTAATTCTATTCCGTCGAGCAACTTTATGTAAAGCTCGATGCCTTCGCGTATTTCGCTTATCTTTATAAATTCGTTGGCAGTGTGTGAACGCGACGACTCTCCGGGACCCAATTTCAGACAGGGAACTCCAGAGATAAGCGCTTGGTTCGATAGGGTGGGGGAACCGAACGGAGTGCGTCCCAATTCCACCATGCGTCTCACCAACGGGTGCTCCGGGGCTATGGATGAGGAGTTCAGGCGCAGTGAGCGGGGTGTGGCCTCCGATTTTACGTTTGCAGAAATAATGTCTGCAATCTCCTTGTTGCTGTAGCACTCGTTGCTGCGTACATCGACCACATATTTGCAGGTGTCGGGGACTACATTGTGCTGTGTGCCGGCATTTATCTGTGTTACGCTCATTTTTACAGGACCCAACAGCGGCGATACTTTGGGGAAGGTGTATGTACGGAACCACTCGATGTCGGGCAGTGCTTCGTAGATGGCGTTGATTCCTTCGTTGCGTGCGGCGTGTCCCGATTTTCCCTTTGCAGTGCAGTCGAGCACCATCAGTCCCTTTTCGGCGATTGCGGGGTTCATTCCCGTTGGTTCGCCTATGATGGCGCAGGATATTGGAGGCAGCATGGGAAGCACCGATTCTATTCCGTTTTTGCCCGATACCTCCTCTTCGGCCGAGGCAAGGAATATGAGGTTATATGCCTGTTCGGTCTGCGCAAGTTTGTAGAATGCGTGGAGCATGGCTACAAGCGAGCCGCCGTCGTCGTTACTTCCGAGCCCGTAGAGACAGTCATCCTCCACCACAGGGGTAAAGGGTGATTTAGTCCATGCAGCCACCGGCTTTACGGTGTCTATGTGTGCGTCCAACAGCAGGGTAGGGCGCGATTCATCGTATCCGGGGGCAATACACCAGATGTTGTTCAGGTGGCGGTGCACAGTGCCGGGAAACGGGATGCTGCGTTCCATGTAGGATTGCAGCTTGTCGGCCGCTTCGCTCTCTTCCCTGCTTACAGAGGGTGTGCTGATGAGTATTTTCAGCAGGCCGATGGCCTGTTCTATGTCGTTTCTTGTAATCTCCATTTCTCTATTGTGTTACTCTTCAACAGGTTCGCCGAGCAGGGTGGCGGCAGTGGAACTTGTTATACGCACCTTTACAAAGTCTCCTATCTTGTAGTCTTTGCGGTCGAATACCACTGTACGGTTCTGTTCCGTGCGTCCGTAGTATTGCGCTGTGGAGCGTTTGGATATTCCCTCTACAAGCACTTCGTAGGTGTGTCCTATGCACTCTTTGTTGTTCTCGGCTGATAGTTCCTGCTGCAAGGCGATTATTTCGTTGAGGCGGCGTATCTTCTCCTCTTCGCTGATGTTGTCCTTGAAGTGGCGGCTGGCGAATGTGCCGGGACGCTCCGAGTATTTGAACATGAAAGCAGCATCGTATTTGCAGTATCGCATGAGCGATAGTGTCTGTTGGTGGTCCTCTTCGGTCTCACCGCAGAAGCCTGCTATAATGTCGGTCGACAGTCCGCAGTCGGGTACTATGCGGCGTATGGCATCAATGCGCTCTATGTACCATTCGCGGGTGTATTTGCGGTTCATGGCTTTGAGCATTTCGCTGCTGCCGCTCTGCACGGGCAGGTGTATGCTCTTGCATACGTTGGGCTCTTCGGCTATTACGTGCAGTGTCTCGTCGCTCATGTCTTTGGGGTGCGATGTGGTGAAGCGTATGCGCACATCGGGAGCGCTGCGTGCCACGCGTCTCAACAGGTCGGGGAATGTTATTGTTCCCTCTTCGGGCGACTCGAAACGGTAGGAGTTTACATTCTGTCCCAGCAGGATAATCTCCTTGTAGCCTTTTGCAACAAGGTCGGCTGCTTCGTTGAGTATGCTCTGCAGGTCGCGGCTTCTTTCGCGTCCTCTTGTGTAGGGCACCACGCAGTAGTGGCAGAAGTTGTTGCAGCCGCGCATGATGGAGATGTACCCCGACACACCTTTGCTGCATATTCTCAAGGGGATAACTTCGCGGTAGGTCTCTGTGGTGGAGAGCTCTATGTTCATAGCAGGGTGTCCCTCTTCGGCCTGAGCCACAAGTTCGGGAAGCGACAGATAGGCATCGGGGCCTGCCACTATGTTTACGGCATATTTCTCAATCAGTTCCTCCTTGACGCGTTCGGCCATGCAACCAATCACGCCTACGAGTGTCTTTTTGCCTCGGCGCATTGCGTTGAGCTGGTCGAGTCGGCCGTATATCTTCTGCTCGGCATTGTCGCGTATCGAGCAGGTGTTAAGCAGTATGAGGTTGGCGCTCTTTATGTCGTCGCATGTTTCGTAGCCTGCCACGCGCATTATCGAGCCTACCACTTCGCTGTCTGCCACGTTCATCTGGCAGCCGTATGTCTCTATGAATAGTTTTTTGTCTGTTGCTTCCATCCTTTTTTCTGTTTCTTGCCGCGAAGATACGGATAAAAATCCATTGCAGATTCTATAATTCGATAAAATTAGAGATGTAGTTTGTGTTTTTTTATTTGCTGAAATATTTGTAAAGCGGGGCAATCATCAGTGCTTGGATTATTTCTCCGTTCTCCAGCAACATCTTCACTTCGCTCTCACTCATCAGATGCACGGTCAGTTCTTCTGTTGCGTCCAGTGATTGCTCGGCGATTTTTTCTACTCCCACTGCAAGAAAGCAGTGGGTAAGGTTGGTCATGGAACTCGAATTTGGGGCTATACTCATTAACTTGCTCCACTCGCCGCCTCCGTATCCTGTCTCTTCGAGCAGCTCGCGCTTTGCGGCATCCAAAGGCATTTCGCCTTCCTCCATCAGACCGCATGGCAACTCTATGCAATTCTTTCCGATAGCATGTCGATATTGTCTCTCCATTATGAATTGCCCATCTTTGGTTATGGCTATCACATTTACCCAATCGGGATACTCGAGGACATAATACTCCTCTATGATTCGCCCGTCGGGCAGTTCGACCTTGTCGCGTCTGGCTGTCAGCCACGGTCTTTTTATTATGTATTCACTGTCGATGATTTTCCATTTTGGAGAATCCTTTTCCATGTTCATTATAATTTTGTATGTTGCAAAAGCGAGAAAATTCAAACAGCTTCTAAATACCTACATTCAAACGTACTTCTACTGCATCTTCTTCAGGTTTTTTATCCTTTTGTATGCTTCGTCAAGTTCCTGTATAGTCATCTTTTTAGCAAGTTCGGCGGCCTGCTCCTTCAGTTTGTTGAACTGTTCGGTATTCTCTTTGGTGCTTGCCTCCCATATCTTCTGTTCGAGACGGACGCGCTCCTCTATTCTTGCCATATTAAGACTGCCGTCCCTTATTGTCTCCTCCTCGGGTACAGGTACGGGTTTGCCGTTACCCTTGCGGCGCAGGCGCGAGTTGCCCTTCTTGCGTGTAGAGGGGGCTTTGAAGTTTCCGTTGTTGCGTTCCTCTTCAATGTTTACCTCCTCTTCGGACGGTGTCTCCTTTTTCTTTTCCTCTACGACCTCCTTCTTGCTCTGGCGCGATGGCTCACGCTTGCGGTTCTTGCCGCTCGGTCCGCAAGCGGCAAGAACTGTCAAGCATATAAGGCTTCCTATAAGATACTTTGTTATTTTCATATAATCAGATTGTTCTGTGGCTTTCTATTCCTTCGACAAAGATTGCGCTGAATGGGCGTGCGGGGCACACATATTCGCAGGCACCGCAACCGAGACAGCGCTCGGCATCTATCATGGGGATGCGCGGTGCATCCTTGTCGCCATCCTTCTTTCTTATCATCTTTATAGCTCCGTTGGGGCAGTGTCGTTCACAGTTGTTGCAGGTTACGCCCTCCTTGTTGGCTATGCAGTTGTCGGCTATCCACACTGCTGTTCCTATCTTTATCGCGCTCTTTTCTTCAGCTGCGATAGGCTTTATTGCACCGTTGGGGCACACTTCGGAGCAGGCTGTGCAGGCCGGGCGGCAGAAGCCGCGCTCGAATGACATTTCGGGCTGCATCAGACGGTCGAGACTGCTCGACGGACGCAATACATCATTGGGGCATTTGCTTACGCACAGCTGGCAAGCGGTGCAGTGTGTGGTGAAATTCTTCAGACTGCCGGCTCCGGCGGGGACGATGGGGGTTGCCCTTTCTGGGATTTTCTTATCCTCGATAGCCGCGAGGCCTCCGTCGACCTTCTTGTTGGCCTGTGCAAAGAGTGTACCTGTGGTGATTATTGCTCCGGCCGAGAGGAATTGACGGCGGCTGTTGTCTGCTTTTGTTTCTGTTGTCTCTTTTGCGGCACCGGTGGTTCCGAAGCCTGTGTATCTGTAGCCGATGGCGCCCTTCTTGCAGGTACCTATGCAGTCCATGCAGGCCACGCAGCGGCTGTAGTCAATCTTGTGATTCTCTGCGTCGATGCACGATGCCTTGCAGTTGCGCGAGCAAAGTTTGCAGCCGTTGCATTTGCTTGTGTCGATAGTGGGTTTCAGAAGCGAATAGCGCGAGAGGGCACCGAGCACTGTTCCTACCGGGCAGATGGTGTTGCACCATGTGCGGCCGTTCTTTGCTGCAAGTATGGTTATTGCTATAAAGGTTACTGCTGATATTGCGAATGTTGCGATGCCCTTCATCCATACATCGACACTGTAGAATGCGTAGCTGTCGGCCTTTTCGGCAAAGTAGGCGAGCAAGTTATTGCCCCACATATATATGGGCGCGAAGAGGTTGTTCACAATGCGTCCGTAGGCGCTGTAAGGCTCTATGAGGGCTGCGAGCATAGCGACGTTTGCCACCAATGCAACCACAAAGAGAACGAGCATGGTGATGCGCAGGGCGTTTTTAGCCTTGCTGTATGAGAAACGTGCTTTCTTGCGGCGTGCGGCAAGGTTGGATACAATATCCTGCATCACTCCCAGCGGACATATAACCGAGCAGTACACACGGCCGAAGAGCAGTGTAAGCAGGGCGAGTATAACAATGATGCTTACATTGAGTGCGAGTATGGCGGGTACAAACTGCACCTTTGCCATCCATCCGAGGTATGCGGGCAATGTCCCCGTAAAGTCGAGGAAGAGGGCTGTTATCCCCACAAAGAATATTGTTGCGAGGGTGATTCTTATTTTGCGTAACATAGTTTTTCCTGTTTAATCGTTATTATATGCGTCCGTCGCCGAGAAGTTTCTGCACAAACTCGTCTATTTTTCTCATTTCGCGCGATATTCTTATCCTCTGCGGGCAGTGGTGCTCACATTCGCGGCAACCGGTACAGTGGTCGGCCTGTCGCAGTTTGGGCACACCTCTTTCGAGTCCGATGAGAAATTCGCGGCGCTGTTGCTTGTAATCCTCGTCCATTTCGTTCTGAGGCATACGTCCCTCGTCGAGGCAACGGTTATAGTGTGCGAATATCGAGGGAATGTCGAGTCCATAGGGGCAGGGCATACAATATTTGCAGTCGGTGCAGTCGATATTTTCGAATCCCATCTTGCGCTTGGCGACATCCATCAGCAGCTTGTTCTCATCCTCGCTCAGCGGTTTCAGGGGTGAATAGGTGCGTATGTTGTCCTGAAGATGTTCCATGTAGGTCATTCCGCTGAGCACAGTGAGCACTCCTTCGTAACTGCCTGCGAAGCGGAACGCCCATGATGCCACGCTCTTTTCGGGTTCGCGCTCCTTGAGCATCTCCATTGCCTGATAGTTCATCTTTGCAAGGCGGCCGCCCAATAGCGGTTCCATGATCACTACGGGGATGTTCTTCTCTGCCAGACGCTTATACATGTATTCAGCAGTGGGGTTACCGCGCTGCCAATCGACGTAGTTCATCTGTATCTGTATAAAATCCCAGTGTACTCCCGCTTCGTCGAGCATAAAGTCGAAGAATGCCTTTTCGCCGTGGAACGACCATCCGAGGTTCCTTATCTTGCCCTCGCGTTTCTGTTGCAGCAGATAGTCGAGTAGTCCATTCTCTATGAAGCGTTTGTTGTATGCATCCTTGTTGCCGAGGTTGTGCAGCAGCAGATAGTCGAGATAATCAGTCTGAAGTTCGCGCAGCGAATTTGCGAACATCTCCTTTCCGAATTCAATGCTGTTGTCGCCGCGCATATTGGAGAGTTTGGTAGCTATGAAGTAGCTGTCGCGCGGGTGGCGGCTCAGAGCGATGCCGGTGGCCTTCTCCGATGCTCCCTTGCAGTATACCGGAGCAGTGTCGAAGTAGTTTACTCCGTGGGCAAGTGCATAGTCGACAAGTTCGTTTACGCGCTCCTGGTCGATGATCTCATTCTCCTGCTCGTCGCGTTTCATGGGCAGACGCATCATGCCGTAACCCAAAATCGACACCTTGTCGCCGCTGTTGTGGTTCACTCTGTATGTCATTGCATCGGTGGGAACATCTCCGCCGATGCCCTCTGCCACATATCTCTTTTTCCCTTTGTCGCCGGAACAGCCGATGGCGGCAACCGATGATGCTGCAATGGCACCACCGCCCAGACGCTTGAGAAATTCGCGTCGTTTCATGTTGTTCTTTTCTTCGTTGTTCATGGGTATAGTATATTGTTTTTTTACTTCTGATGCAAAAATAACAAATAAAAGTTTATACATACTGTATAAAGTTATAAATTTGCAGTAGCAATGGGATTATTTCTCTTTTCGTTGCAGAAAAACTATTCTTTATGGGCATAAACGTAAAAAATACATTGCCGCTACCTGTGGCATTTGCGTGCAACATTGCACTTTTGTACATACTCTTCATGCTATGCAGAGTGGTGTTTGTGGCCGTCAACAGCGGGCTGTATGCCGACGGCATTTCAAACAACTCTTTTGGCGAGCTTCTGCGCGGTTCGCTGCTCTTCGACACCTCGGCAATATGTTATCTGAGCCTGCCGTATATATTGACGCTGCTCCTGCCGCTCCATTATAAAGAGGGGCGCATTGTGCGCGTATTGGCAAAGTTCTTCTACGTGGCGGCTGCGACAATAGGCATCGTTGCCAATTTTGCCGACGCAGTCTATGTGCCTTTCACCGGTCGCAGAAGCACATGGTCGGTATTCAGCGAATTTTCCAACGAGGGCAATATAGCAAAAGTCGTGGGGATAGAACTGCTCAACCACTGGTATCTAACGCTGGGTGCGTTGGCCCTCATATACATTCTTTGCAGGCTCTATCGCGAAGCAGAGCCTTTTGATGCCGGACGGATGAAGAGATACTACATCACCCGCACGGCAATGCTGCTGGTGGTTGCACCTTTGGTTGTCTTCGGCATACGCGGAGGAATAGGCAGTGCGGTGCGCCCCATCACCATAAGCAATGCCAACCAATATGTCAATAGCCCCGACGAGGCTGCAATAGTGCTCAACACTCCCTTCTCCATGATAAGGACGATAGGCAAGAGCCCATTCAAGGAGAAACCTTTCTTCTCCGACGAAGAGCTTGCCGCGCTCTACACCCCTCTGCACACCCCGTCGCACGACGCTGTGCCGAAGAAGAAAAATGTGGTGATATTTATTCTCGAAAGCTTCGGAAAGGATTATATCGGCGCATACAACCCCGGTCGCGACACTCCCACACTCACCCCTTTCCTCGACTCGCTCATCAGCGTAAGCCGCACATATGCGTACTCCTATGGCAACGGCCGCAAGAGCATCGACGGAATGCCCTCCGTGCTTTCGAGCATCCCCATGTTCGTGGAACCCTTCTTCGTTACCGATGCATCGCTCAACCGCGTCAGCGGCATTGCAGGCGAACTTGGCAAAAAGGGATACAGCACAGCATTCTTCCACGGTGCCCCCAACGGCTCAATGGGTTTTCAGGCCTTTTCGCGCACAAGCGGATACAGGCAATATTATGGTCTCGACGAGTACAGACAATCGCGCGGGTCGGATGACTTTGACGGCACATGGGCCATTTGGGACGAACCTTTCTTCGAGTATTATGCCGAGAGCATGGACTCCATACGCGAGCCATTCGTCACCACAATGTTCAGTGCATCGTCCCACCACCCCTTCCGCATCCCCGATGAATATGTCGATGTGATTCCCGAGGGTGAACTTCCAATACACAAATGCGTTACATATACCGACAAGGCTCTGCGCACATTCTTTGAGAGGGCAAAGAAGAGCGGATGGTTCCGCAACACCATCTTTGTGATAACCGCCGACCACTCCAACAAGACAAACAACCCGATATACAAGACTTCGTCGGGATTTTTCGAGGTTCCCATAATATTCTACTCCCCCGATGGCAGCGAACCGTTTGCGCCGGGAATGGACAGCTGCATGGTGGCGCAGCAGATAGACATCATGCCCACACTGCTCGACTATCTGGGATACGACAAAGAGTATGTCGCGTTCGGCAAAAGCCTCATAAGCACCCCTGCCGCAGAGAGTTTTGCCGTGAACTACATAAACGACACCTATCAATACTACAAGGGCGAATATATGTTGCAATTCGACGGCGAAAAGAGCAAGGCGCTCTACAATGTAAGGAAAGACAGATTGCTCGAAGATAATCTCATTGGCACTTTGCCCCTGCAGGAGCAGATGGAACGCGAGGTGAAGGCTGTGGTGCAGCAGTATATGTCGCGTATGCTCAATGATAGGCTTGTTCCTTGACGAACATTAAAATTGAAATTATTTATAATATGTCAACGATAATATATCCCTCGCCCATATTCGGGCCCGTAAAGAGTCGCCGGTTGGGTGTCTCTTTAGGAATCAATCTCTTGCCGAAGGATGGCAAGGTGTGTACATTCGACTGTCTCTACTGCGAGTGTGGCTTCAACTCAACACACAGGGCGCATGCCCCGTTGCCCACGCGCGAAGAGGTGGCATCGGCTCTCGAAGCCACACTGCTGAAGATGCAGGCAGAGGGCACTGCCCCCGACGTGCTCACCTTTGCCGGTAACGGCGAGCCTACTGTGCATCCCCATTTTGCAGAGATAATAGACGACACGCTGCGTCTGCGCGACAAATATTTCCCCGCAGCAAAAGTGAGCGTGCTCACAAATGCCACACTCATCACACGCCCGTCGGTGTTCGAGGCACTCAAGCGTGTCGACAATAATATCCTTAAACTCGACACAGTCAACGAGGATTATATACGCTTCGTCGACCGTCCCAATATGGCATACAACCTTGAGGCTGTCATTGAGAAACTGAAAGAATTCGGCAACAGCGCCATCGTGCAGACTATGTTCATGAAGGGCATCGTCGACGGCAAGAATGTAGACAACACCGGAGACGAGTATGTGCGTCCGTGGTTGGAGATTGTAAAGGCAATCTCTCCCCGCCAAGTGATGATATATACAATAGACCGCGAAACTCCGCAGCAGGGGCTCGAAAAGGCAACCCGCGAAGAGCTCGACCGCATAGTTGCGCTTATAAAAGCCGAGGGTATCGAGGCTTCGGCATCATATTAGTGGCGTATGAAGGATAGATGGCTGCAACGTACCGGGCTGTTGCTCGGCGAAGAGAAGCTCGCCCGCATAAGGGCAGCAAGAGTGCTGGTCGTCGGACTTGGCGGTGTAGGTTCATGGGCTGCCGAGATGCTGTGCCGTTCGGGAGTGGGACACCTGACGCTCATAGATGCCGATTGTGTGGATGTTACCAACATTAACCGTCAGATGCCGGCACTTGTCTCCACTGTGGGGCAGGCAAAATGCGATGTTGTTGCCGCAAGGCTCAGGGACATTAATCCCGATGCAGAGATTGTCCCGCTGAATATGTTTGTCGATGCGGGAAATATCCCCGCGTTGCTCGACGGCGGCAGATTCGACTTTGTGGTAGATGCCATTGATACTCTCCCGCAGAAGGGCGACCTTGTGGTTGCCTGCTGGCAGAGAGGCATAAAGATAGTGTCGAGCCTCGGAGCCGGTGCAAAGGGCGATCTTTCGGCCATACGCCGCGGCGACCTCTGGCGCAGCGAACATTGTGTTCTTGGCAAGAATGTGCGCCGTCTGTTACGCGAATATCGCGGCAGATACAAATTGCCTGTAATATACAGCATGGAGGATGCCCGTAAGGAGGCCATTGCCCCCGCACCCGGCGGCGGAAAGCCCATCATAGGCACAGTCTCCTATTATACAACAGTCTTCGGCTGCTATCTTGCTGAATATGTAATAGAGAATATATGATAAGAATAGAGAATATAACAAAAAGCTTCGGCACACTCCAAGTACTCAAAGGAGTGGACCTCGAAATTTCAAAAGGAGAAGTAGTCAGTATCGTAGGTCCCAGCGGCGCCGGAAAGACCACACTGTTGCAACTGATAGGAGCACTCGACACTCCCGACAGCGGTGCAATCTTCTTTGGCGATGATAACATCTGCGCCATGAACAGCAGCCGCCTTGCAGCTTTTCGCAACAGGCACATAGGCTTTGTGTTCCAATTCCATCAACTGCTGCCCGAATTTACGGCCCTCGAAAATGTGATGATTCCTGCGCTTATAGCAGGCAAGAGCCGCACAGAAGCGGCAAAGGAGGCGATGGAACTGCTGGCTCTCATGGGACTTGCCGACCGTGCCGACCACAAGCCGTCGCAGATGTCGGGCGGCGAGAATCAGCGTGTTGCAGTGGCGCGTGCCCTTGTCAACCGTCCCGATGTCGTGCTTGCCGACGAACCGTCGGGCAGTCTCGACAGCCACAATAAGGAGGAACTGCATAAACTCTTCTTCGAGCTGCGCGACCGCTTCGGGCAGACATTTATCATAGTTACGCACGACGAGACGCTTGCCGCCATAACCGACCGCACCATCCGCATGGTCGACGGTGTTGTCTCCGACGAGAAGTAAGTGCAATCGTAAGTGTAAGAAATAGGGAAATTCCTTATTTCTTTTGTTAGGGGTATATTATATTTGCAGTGTCGTTAGAAGCTGTTTGAATTAAACTATTTTAGTTTTAAACAGTCTAATATTATCAATACTTCGGTAAATTTTTACCGAAACTTTAAAAATTAAACAACAGAACCGGCAAAAGCAGGTTCGAAGACAATAAAGAGGTCATTGAAATGTTGTC
>SUXT01000074.1 GCA_015060835.1 Bacteroidales bacterium | reverse complement strand
TTTTTGAAGACGGAGGGGTTTTCCTCGCGTAGTATGGTTTATTGTAGTACGATGGGTTAAGAACCCCCTCCGAACTTTTTTCTCGGAAAAAAGTTCTCGTCCCCCTTTAAGAGGGACAGCTTTTTAAAGTTTCTTATTTTAAAGAGATTAGCAAAATATAAAAACTGAAAGATGTGTCCAAAGGTTAGCTTAAAGTGGGACAACTTTTCAAGTTACTTATTTCCACCGACATTGCAATGCAACGTTGCATTTTAGGTAATATATTTGATAATCATATATTTTTATTATTGCTGTCCGGTAAACGTATTTAGACTGTTTTAAATTTACATTTTGCAGGGAATAGCGGGCTACAACATTGTATATTTGTCTCGTTTGTACTTAACTTTGTCGTAAACAACGAAGATAGACTGCACTCGTTGGGAAATATATCAAAGCTACGATTAAGTGAGAGCAAAGGAAATCCATTTACTTTGCCGAACGGGAGTAGCTTCGTGAAACAAAGCAAGCTTTGTATATTTGGCTGACGCCCAAGTTCCACTGCCTCGTTGGAAATAAATGTGAACTTTTATTCACTCGCTTATAGGAACTTTGGCTGACGCCCAAGTTCCACTACGCTCGTTGGAAATAAATGTGAACTTTTATTCACTCGCTTATAGGAACTTTCACTCGTTTGTAATAATCTTTGTCGTAAACGACGAAGATAGACTGCACTCGTTGGGAAATATATCAAAGCAAGCTTTGTATATTTGGCTGACGCCCAAGTTCCACTACGCTCGTTGGAAATAAAAGTGAACTTTTATTCACTCGCTTATAGGAACTTTCACTCGTTTGTACTATCTTTGCAATAAAATACAATAAATGTGTACACCAACCATATACACATAAATTGTATTCATCACACCCACTCCTGATATAGGGAATCCGACAAAGACCTTGAAAAGTAAAAATCAACAATAATGGCAAAAAAAGAAGAAATAGAAATCACCGCCGCATCAGAGAAGTTCAAAGCACTTCAAGCGGCGATGGACAAGATAGAAAAGAGTTTCGGTAAGGGTTCTATCATGAAGCTCGGCGACGACAGCGTCGAAGAGATTGATGTAATCCCCACCGGCTCCATCGCCCTCAACAACGCATTGGGCGTAGGCGGATACCCCCGCGGACGAATAATCGAGATATACGGCCCTGAATCATCGGGTAAGACAACCCTTGCTATACACGCGATAGCCGAAGCACAGAAAAACGGTGGCATAGCAGCAATCATCGACGCCGAGCACGCATTCGACCGTTTCTATGCACAGAAACTCGGAGTGGACATCGACAATCTGCTCATTTCACAGCCCGACTGCGGCGAGCAGGCATTGGAGATTGCCGAACAGCTCATACGCTCATCAGCGATTGACATCATCGTCATCGACTCGGTAGCAGCCCTCACACCCAAGTCAGAAATCGAAGGCGAAATGGGAGACAACAAGGTAGGTCTTCAGGCGCGTCTCATGTCGCAGGCACTGCGCAAGCTCACCTCAGCGATAAGCAAGACAAACACCACCTGCATCTTCATCAACCAGTTGCGCGAGAAGATTGGAGTAATGTTCGGCAACCCCGAGACAACCACCGGAGGTAACGCGCTGAAATTCTACTCATCAGTCCGACTCGATATACGCCGCGTAACACAAATCAAGGACGGCGAGGACGCAATAGGTAACCAGGTGCGCGTGAAGGTAGTAAAGAACAAGGTAGCGCCCCCCTTCCGCAAAGCAGAATTCGACATCATGTTCGGCGAAGGTATCTCACGCGCAGGCGAGATTGTAGACCTCGGCGTGGAATACGGCGTTATAAAGAAGAGCGGTTCATTCTACAGCTACAACGACACCAAGCTGGCACAGGGACGCGACCGCACCAAACAGCTCATCGCCGACAACCCCGAACTCTCGGACGAGCTTGAAGCACTCATAAGCGAAGCAATGAAAAACTCAAACAATTCAGAACAATAAAAAAACATGAAGAAAACAATCCTTTTGGCAGCTGCAGCGCTGCTCTCAATGAGCTCATTCGCTCAGGAGAAAAAAGAGGGCTTCCAATTTACAGTAGTAAAAGAGAACCCCATCACAAGTGTTAAAGACCAGCACCGTGCAGGTACATGTTGGTGTTATTCAAGTCTCGGCTTCATCGAGTCTGAGCTTATCCGTATGGGCAAAGGCGAGTTCGACCTCAGCGAAATGTTCATCGTACACAACACATACCTCGATCGCGCCGACAGAGCAGTTCGCACACACGGCGATGTATCATTCTCTCAGGGTGGCTCATTTTACGATGTAATGTACGGAATGAAGACATTCGGTCTTGTTCCCGAAGCAGAGATGCGTCCCGGTGTAATGTACGGCGACACACTCAGCGTTCACGGCGAGCTCACAATTGTAAGCAACGCAGTTGTTGAAGGTATCGCAGAGAGCAAGAGCAAGAGCCTTCAGACAGACGCAAACGGCATGCCTCTTTGGAAGAAAGCCATCGAAGCCATCCACGACATATACCTTGGCAAACGCCCCGAGAAATTCACATACAACGGCAAGGAGTACACACCCAAGTCATTCTATGAATCACTCGGCCTCAATGCAGACGACTACATCTCATTGACATCTTACACACACCACCCCTTCTACACAACATTTGCACTCGAAATCCAGGACAACTGGCGTTGGGCACACTCATACAACCTTCCTTTGGATGAGTTTATGGAAGTATTCGACTACGCAATCAACGAAGGCTACACCATCGCAT
This sequence comes from Bacteroidales bacterium, assembly GCA_015060835.1. GTDB lineage: Bacteria > Bacteroidota > Bacteroidia > Bacteroidales > Bacteroidaceae > HGM04593. The sequence goes on along the minus strand of SUXT01000074.1, from coordinate 10,092 downwards.
GGGGTAGCGACGTAAGCCCCGCTTTCAACAACAGCGTAGCATCACTCCCCGACGAGGTACAGGCACAGAAGGAGAGCGGTTCAGACATGGCACACTGGCTCAACCTCCCCGCTGCTGAGAAGAAGCTCCACACAAAGCCCCAGCCTCAGAAGTGGGTTACACAGGAGGAGCGTCAGAGAGCATACGACAACTGGGAGACAACAGACGACCACGGTATGCAGATCTACGGTATCGCAAAGGATCAGCTCGGCAACGAGTACTACATGGTTAAGAACTCATGGGGCCAGGGCGGTGCATACAAAGGCATCTACTATGCTTCAAAGGCATTCGTTCGTTACAAGACAATGAACATCGTTGTTCACAAGAACGCAATTCCCAAGTCAATCCGCAAGAAACTTGGCATTAAATAAGAAACTATTGTTTAAATAGTATTAAAAACAGGGTGTTTTCCGAAATATTTCGGAAAACACCCTGTTTTTAACTGCATTTTTTATAACTTTACAGATTGAATGGGTCAGACTGCCCGCACATATACACATTATCGCGAGATAATGTATTCTAAATTCAAACGATAAAAAGAAAACTACAATATCATGGGTCAGAAATGGATATATCAACCTCCGACGAACAAAGAGAAAGAAGAAGCGGAGCGCCTCGCGGAAGAGTTGGACATGAGTCCCATATTATGCAACCTGCTTCTGAAGAGAGGTATAAAGACCGTAGCAGAAGCAAAGCAATTCTTTCGTCCCAAACTGAGCAACCTGCACGACCCTTTCCTCATGAAGGAGATGCGCACAGCAGTAGACAGGCTCAACAAAGCATTGGGACGCAAGGAGCGCATACTCATCTACGGAGACTACGATGTTGACGGAACAACCGCTGTAGCACTTGTCTATAAATTTCTGCAACAATATTCATCAAACATCGACTACTACATACCCGACAGAAATGAGGACGGATATGGAATTTCGAGACGCGGAATAGATTATGCCAGTTCCACCGGAGTGAAGCTGGTGATTGTGCTCGATTGCGGCATAAAGGCAATCGAAGAAATAGCCTATGCAAAGTCAAAGGGGATAGACTTCATCGTATGCGACCATCATGTCCCCGATGAAGAGATGCCATGCGCAGTAGCCATTCTCAATCCCAAACGTCCCGATTCTACATACCCCTACCCACATCTGTCAGGTTGCGGCGTAGGCTTCAAGTTCATGCAGGCATTTGCGATAGACAACAACATACCCGCAGAGAGTCTATATTCACTGCTCGACTTTGTGGCGGTAAGTATCGCATCGGATCTTGTCCCCAACATGGGCGAGAACCGCATACTCTCCTATCACGGTATCAAGCAGCTGAACCACAACCCGAGTACCGGACTGAAAGCAATCATACAGACCTGCGGCCTGCGCGATAAGGAGATAACAATAAACGACATAATCTTCAAGATAGGTCCCCGCATAAATGCCTCGGGCCGCATACAGAAAGGTAAAGCAGCAGTGGAATTGCTTATTGAGAACAACTACACCACAGCACTGTCGATGAGCGAACTCATAAACGAATACAACGAGGCGCGCAAGGAACTCGACAAAAAAATGACCGACGAAGCAACAGGCATTGTCAACAGCCTCGAAGACCTGAGCGAAAAACGCGCAATAGTAATATTCAACGAAGAGTGGCATCGCGGTGTCATAGGCATATTGGCATCACGACTGACCGAAGACTACCATCGCCCGGCAGTAGTAATAACCTGCACAGGAGAAGTAGCCACCGGATCGGCACGCTCGGTTCCCGGCTTCGATGTATACAAGGCAATGGAACACTGCCGCGGACTGTTGGAAAACTTCGGCGGACACACATATGCCGCAGGCTTCTCATTGCTGGTAAAGAACATACCCGCATTCAAGGAAGAATTCGAAAAATATGTAGCGGAGAACATCCGTCCCGAACAGACCAACTCCACTATAGAGATTGAAGCCACCCTCGACTTCCGCGACATAACACGCAAATTCTTCAGCGACCTGAAAAAGTTTGCTCCCCACGGACCCGACAACCCCAAGCCTATCTTCTGCACACACAACGTGTACGACTATGGAACAAGCAAAGTCGTCGGCCGACGTCAGGAACACATAAAGCTGGAACTTGTAGACAACAAGTCGAACAATGTCATCAACGGCATAGCCTTCGGGCAGAGTCAGCAGGCACGCTACATAAAGTCGAAACAGTCATTCGACATCTGCTACACACTCGAAGACAACATATACAAGCACGGAGAAGTACAGTTGCAGATAGAAAGCATACGCCCCAAAGAGAAATAAGGCACCACAGCATTCTACTTTCATTCTGAATGGAATACGACAAGGCCATAACAGCAAAATACCGCGATATTCTCAAAGAATATTGGGGTTATGACCATTTTCGCGGGATACAGGAAGAGATAATAACATCAATAGGCACAGGGCACGACACACTGGGACTGATGCCCACCGGTGGCGGCAAAAGTATCACATTCCAGGTACCGACAATGGCCACCGATGGACTGTGTCTTGTAATCACCCCCCTCGTCGCGCTGATGAAAGACCAGGTAGCCAACCTTAGAAGCCGCCACATAAAGGCTGCCGCCATCTATTCGGGCATGAAGCACGCAGACATAATAACAACACTCGAAAACTGCATCTTCGGCGACTACAAATTCCTCTATGTATCCCCCGAACGTCTCTCCTCCGAAATATTCCTGATAAAAATCCGCCGCATAAACGTCAGAATAATAACTGTCGACGAAGCCCACTGTATCTCACAGTGGGGACACGACTTCCGCCCCGCCTACCGCGAAATATCCAAGATACGCGAAATATTCCCCGAAGCCCCCGTGCTCGCCCTCACCGCAACAGCGACAGCAGAAGTGGTCAAGGATATACAGCAACAGCTCGCATTCCGCGAGAAATGTGCCGTACACCGCATGAGTTTCGAGCGAAAGAACCTCTCATACATCATCCGCAACACCGATAACAAGGAAAAAGAGCTGTTGCACATTCTCAGTCGCATCAGTGGCTCAGCCATCATATATACCCAAAACCGCAAGAAGACACAGGAGGTAGCCGAATTTCTCATAAGTAAAGGACACACAGCCGAATACTACCACGCCGGCCTCAGCAGCCATGCCAAAGACGAACGCGAAGAGCGCTGGAAGAGCGGAAAATCGCGCATCATGGTAGCTACCAATGCCTTCGGCATGGGCATCGACAAGCCCGATGTACGCATAGTTATCCACACCGACCTTCCAAGCTCCATAGAAGCCTACTTTCAGGAAGCAGGACGCGCCGGACGCGACGGAAACCGTGCCTATGCCGTAGCACTATACAACAGCAACGACAAGCGCACACTCAGCAAGCGCATATCCGACAACTACCCCACCAAAGAGTATATCAGCAACATCTACGAACACATCTGCTACTACTACAAGATGGCCCTCGGCGACGGATACAACTGCACCTTCGAGTTCTCCCTCACCGACTTCTGCCGCACCTACAGATTCCAGACACTGCAGACAGACAGCGCACTGAGAATACTCACCCGCATGGGTTACCTCGAATATGTCGAAGAGATGGAATATGCCTCAAGCATACACTTCACCATAGAACGCGACGAGCTATACAAGATACGCGAAGGCAGCAGGGATGCCGAAACGCTCCTTACTGCAATCCTGCGCAACTACTGCGGACTCTTCAGCGAACAGGTATACATAGACGAGCATCTGCTGAGCAAGCTCACAGGTATCAGTCGCCACCGCATATACGAAATACTCGTATCACTCTCACAACGCCGCATTATACAGTACCGCCCCTCGAAAAAGACACCCATCATAACCTTCACCCGTCGCCGCGTACTCGCCGAAGAGCTAAGGTTCGAAAAAGAGATATACGACGACCGCAAGGCCTCATTCGAAGAACGTATAAACTACGTTATAAAGTACGCACAAAGCAGCGAAGAGTGTCGCAGCAGGATGCTCCTCGCCTACTTCGGCGAAAAGGAGGGTAACGACTGCGGCGAATGCGACATCTGCAAAAAGAAGAACCACGGAAGTGGCAACACAAACATACAGCATGAAACAGCAGTAGCAATAATGGCATTTCTGTCTGACGGCACACCACGCACAGTCGAAGAGTTCGACACACTGCACCTGAGCAGGCAAAAGCTCAACGAAGCACTGCGCATGCTCGCCGATGAAGAAAAAATAGAAACCATAAACGGAAAGATAAAAATAAAAATATGAAAAAAATAATGTTCGTATGCCATGGCAACATATGCCGCTCACCAATGGCAGAATTTATATTAAAGGACAAAGTACGCAAGGCAGGTGTCGAAGAAGAGTTCTACATACGTTCCTCGGCAACCAGCAGCGAAGAGATAGGCAACGGCATCTACCCGCCCGCACTCTATGAACTCGGACGCAACAATATAGCAGTTGACAAAGAGAAACGTGCCGCGCGAATCACACGCGACGACTATCAGGAGTATGACATGATAATAGTAATGGAAAGTTACAACATACGCAACCTGAGCGCCGTAGCAGGTTTCGACCCCCAGAACAAGATATGGAAACTGCTCGACTTTGAAAACCCCGATGCAGTAGAACAATGCAGCGGAGAGGACATCTCCGATCCCTGGTATCACGGCAACTTCTACAAGACATACAAAGAGATAGAAAAAGGCTGTGCAGGACTATTAAAATATTTAGGATACAGATAATTTTCAGGAAAAGCATTATCTTCGCACAAGAAAAAAGAACCTACCCGCAAACAATATGAAAAAAGCACTCACAGCACTGCTGTTGGCACTCCTATGCCACACAGCAATCATAGCCGAAGACTTCAGTCTCACCGAGGGCAAATGGAGCGTAACATACAGCGACAACGTAAAGGGACTCACCATTGCCTACAACGGTACCACCCTATTCAACAATGCCTACGCCAGCGTAGCTTACATAAAAAAAGGCGCAAGCACCGGTTCGGGAACCATCAGGTCGGGTACTACACTGAAGCCCACAATCACCTCATACGAAACAGAAGACGAATTGGGCAAAGGCAAATGCTACCAATTCAGTTACTACCGCAAGGGGATGACACTAAACCATCTGCTCACATTCTACGGCGACAAGCCCTACATGACTGCATGCGTAACCCTCGAAGGTGACGAAGGCATCGAAGTGGAATCACGCCAGATGATACCCATGGCAAGCGATGCCGAAAGCACACCTTTCAAAGGCTCGCGAAACCGCGTAATCTGGGTACCCTTCGACAACGACGGCCACACAAGATACCGCAACCACACCCTCACCGACGACAACGAAGTAACCTCACACGAGGTAACAGCCGTATTCGACGGTTCCAGCCGCTATGGTCTTGTAGCAGGCTCCATCGACCACGACACATGGAAAAATGCCGTAACCGTCAAAGGCATCGACGGCAACAAGCTCACACGCTTCCGCTGCATATCGGGCTACACCAACAGCGACACTCGCGACGCCCTCGCCCACGGTAAGATAGGCGGAAAGAAAATAACATCGGCACGCTTCATCATAGGTCTCTTTGACGACTGGCGCGAAGGTCTCAACACCTTTGCATCGGCCAATGCCCTTGTAGCCCCTCCCGCCGAATGGACTAAAGGAAATCCCATGGGCTGGAACTCATGGGGTGTAATGCAGACAGTAGTCAACTACAAAGGAGTGGAAGCAACAGCCCGCTTCATAAAAGACAGTCTCTACAGCCGCGGCTTCCACGACCGCGAAGGCAAGACTGTAATAAGTCTCGATGCCTTTGCCGAAGACAACATCACACAAGAAGACACCAAGAAATTAGGAACACAAGTATTCTCCGACGATTCATACATCGACGGAGGAGTAAAAAAATTCGGCACCAACCAGACACTCGGACACTACTACGGCCCATTCGTCATCTGGGAGTGGATACTCGACAGCAAAGTAAAAGGCACCGGAGTCAACGGCATACCCGAATACAAATGGCGCGATGCAGCACTCAAGGTCAACGGCAACATATACAAACTGTCCAGCAACGGCGGATATGCCAGCGACCCCACACACCCTGCCATAAAAGCCAACATCGAATATACCCTGAAACAATGGAGTACATGGGGAATAAAATATGTAAAGGCAGACTTCCTCAACAATGGCATAATCGAGGGCGACAGCTGGTACAACCCATCGATAACCACAGGCGTACAGGCCTACAACTACGGAATGAACATACTGCTTGAGACTGCCAAACTCTACGACATGTACATCGTGGAATCAATCTCCCCCATCTTCCCCTACCAGTATGCCCACGGCCGCCGCGTATCATGCGACCGCTTCAGCGAAATAGAGGAGACCGAATACGTACTCAACGCCATCTCCTACGGTTGGTGGACCGACAAACTCTATGCAGTCAACGACCCCGACCACCTTGTAATGTGCAAACAGAACAACGGAGCCAGAGAGACAATAGGCGAAAACCGCGCCCGCGCAACATCGGGCATGATAACCGGAGCATACATTTTCGGCGACAACTTCTGCCTCACAGGCCTGAAGGACGGTGCAAGGCCCGGCTATGCCTCAACCTCGCGCAAACGCGCCATGCAGATAATGGGCAATGCCGACATCAACGAATACGTGCGCAACAACACAGGCTCATTCATGCCCTTGAGAGGCGACAACCCATCACAATCACAGCAGGCAGAGTGCATCTTCATAAGAGACACCAAGCAATATTTCTACATCGCCATCCTCAACTACAACAAGACAAACAGCATGACAGGCAATCTCAGCTTCAGCCAGATGGGTATAAGCCCCGATGAGGTCAGCGAGATAAAAGAGCTGTGGCTCAACAAGAAAGTGGAATACGATCAGAGTGGTATCACATACAGCATACCCGCAAAAGATGCACGTGTATACCGCATAACCAAAAACAGCTATCTGAGCATAACCGGCACCCAAGCCGAAGAGCCCGCGATAGAAGTATCATTCCCCGACGGGCAGACCTGCAACATCACTGCGCATAAAGAGATAAGAAACACAACCATCTACAGCGCAAACGGCACAGTAATCGCTCAAAAAGAGAACTGCGCAGGTGAAGAAGTATCCATCGACCTACCCGCCGGCAAAAACACCTACATCATAAGCGTAACATTCGCCGACGGCGCAACAACTGCACAGAAATTCATCAAGAAGCAATAAGAAAGTAGACAGCTTCAAGATATTACACGCGACAGCGCTGCTTGAAAAAAGCAGCGCTGTCGCGTGTATATAAAGTTCTATATCAAGCAGCCGAAACTGAACCCACCCTAATAAGAATTATTAGTGTCCGGTAAACGCATTTAAGTCGTTTAAGATTCAATATTTAAGTAGCTATAAGCCCCCATTCTTTATCAATACAAAGTTAAGTCAATGATTGGAACTCCCTCGCCCTGCGGGCACTCCACTTCAAGAGGGAGAATGTCATACATTAGTAATTTTCAAGAATTTACATTCCTCCTCTTGAAGAGGACATTGCGTAATAAGCAATGTTTGCGACGACGAAAGCTTTAGCTTTCCAAAGGAGTGCCGAGCTTGCGAGGTCATTCAAAAACACAGTTTTTGAAGACGGAGGAGTTCAAAACATAAGCAGGATAAAAATTTACCGGACAACAATATTTTCCAATAAAATCCAAACGACCTCTTATTTCAATATGGCATACTCAAGACCTTTTATTTCAACATTATCCAAATGAAACTTCAGTTGGTTCACAAACAAAGAAGGACGATAACTGAGCATAGTTCTTTGTGCACCAATTTCTACATCCATCAGTGTACCTCGAACTTTGGCAGAAGGCTGTATCAGCATACGGACTGTAAACGGGCGCTCGAATGTCATACCATTCTCTATTGCATAGTTTTGTGCGGTAGAGACATCTCCGCCTTCGCGTAGCGTCTTCTCTTCGGGAGCGAAACCCGATGTAACGGCCGGCGCGAACTGCGCCCTCTCCTTGTCTATTTGCAATTGCCATTCGCAAGCATTTTCGGCTGATGTTCTATTTTGAAAAGTGATAGCCATCCGTCCCTTGCCCTTATTCAGCGGACACACTTCAAATTTAAGTATTAAGGGAGATTCAGGAATATCTATCATTTGACCATCTTCAATGGAACTGTTCATAGCAATCGGGGCTTCGGTTGCAGGAATAATCTCTTCCATCCACTTGCTGCCAACGCGTCCTTCGGAGTGCTGTATAAGCTCATGAATTACAAGCGGACCGCCCCAACCCTCGGTTTTGACCCATGCTGCCATCAGGAATCTATTGTCGGTTATTTCTGTAATAGAAGGCACAGACATACCATTATAGAAGTCAATCCCCTGTTTTACCATATCTATATATGCATTGTCAGCGACATCAGAATCTTTGTACCACAAGCCATTGAAGCCACCGATGATGTAATCATAACCATTCCATTGGAACGGGAATGTGCAATCCCCACCTAATGGAAAGTGTTCATTTATGCATTTCCACCCACCCGCTGCCGAGTCACTGCTCCATGTACCGCGAGCACCGTAGTTAGCCAACATCTGCAACTCTCCATCTTTTGTTGTATAAATACTGGGATTTTCGCACGGGTGTATGAGAAGATGGGTTTTCTTGAAATTAGAAATTCCATCTTCACTAATAGAATATGTAGAACCGGCAGGCATCACACCCGCTATAGTATCATAATTGAACGAACCGGTATATCCGTTCTCCTCCAAAAATTTCCATTGCATAGGCAGAGTTGTCCTTTCACGAGGATACATACGTGTAGTATGCAGACCATAACTCAAGCACAACTGGCCATTGTAGACAAAAGGAGTACCTGTGCCGATGCACTCCCATTGATGCTCTACAGGAGTAGCAGCCCTATGTTCTATCCAATGCTTAAAGTCAGTGGTAGAAAGATGTTCGAAATAGTGTCCTCCTCTTCCGAATTTGCCGGCATGCCCCCTTCGATCGAGCAGATAGAAGAGATGATAACGTCCCCGGTGATAAATTGTGGCAACATCACCTACCCAAGCATTGTGAAAGGGAGGTGTCCAGAAATGTATGTTGAACGTATCTTTCGCATCAGGTGCAGGCATCTCTTTCAATGATAACGCAGGAACACACAAGTCGGCAGCCTGCACTTTTGCTGTATCTATTTTCCATTCCTTTATGCCGTTCATCTGCGGATAGCCTAGGGCAAAATCATTGTCATACAGGCGGTCGTCTACATAAATACTCCATTGTACTCCCGTAAACTGCAAACAGACATCATGCATGCCGAAAGGCTCGTCCAACATCGACAGCGGAAGACCGACTGTAAGCGGACGGTTATGCCCCGTCTCATCTTCCAACCAAAGCAGAGCTTCCAGAACAGGAATACTGCCATCAAGCATAGGATATGCGGAATAGTTTTGCGCAGAGCGCTTTTCACGTTCGTGAAGACGCGTGCACACCTTAAGCATTTCAGGTATCTCCAATAAGGTGTTTTCAGTCCCAATGCTCCCCAAGCGGATGGAAAATGTCAGAGTAAAACCATCCTTGCAAGAATGGAGTTCAGGCAAAGTGGCGATGGGGTTATCCTTATCCAGATGTGAAACCGCCGATGAATTATCATCTATCGTGGCATACTGGCTTTGATATTCAATCACCATAACTTCTCTTTCTTTATGTTGCATACGCACGCATGAAGAAATTGCGAAAATCACAGAAAGGAGCAATAAAAAATTTTTCATCAACGTGTTATTATTTTAGGTAACAATATATTTGCAAATTTATAAAATATAAAATCAAAATGATTATCAAATTTATTACCTAATTGAACTGTTGTAGGAAATTAACGTTAATTCGATATTGGACACTCTATCCTTCAATAATTTATATAAACTCCTCCTCTTGGATAAGAGGAGGAATGTAAATCGCTGAAAATTATTAATATAACATTCTCCCTCTTGAAGAGGGACATTGCGTAATAAGCAATGTTTGCGACGACGAAAGCTTTAGCTTTCCAAAGGAGTGCCGAGCTTGTGAGGCTTAGCAGGGCGAGGGAGTTCCAAT
>SUXT01000073.1 GCA_015060835.1 Bacteroidales bacterium | reverse complement strand
TATAGGAAAATGCCATTCAGAAGGATAAGGATTGAAAAAAGTTTGTAGTACCCAAAGCCACAAATGAAAAACGGCAAATGACTGATAGGCAAAAAGAATCATCTGATGATAAGCAAAGTTGGGTTAACAGCTGCAAACTTTTCGTATGTTGAATCAGTCCAATTATTCTGCTTGCCACACTCGGAAACAAACTCATTGAATATCTCCCAGAAACCTTTCTGCTCCTCCTGTGCCTCCTCGGTTGGGTTTACCTTATTGTTAAACGAATCTTTTATTTCTTGTGGAGTAGGCATAATATCCTTTACCTCATACTCCTTGAATACCTCCTGCATTATGGTATAGTAACGAAGCAGATCGGTATTGATATCCGAAGCACTCTGCTTGAGTTTGTTTGTACAGCCGTTCTTCACTCGTTGTTTGTCTGCATCCCATTTAGCAGCATCAATGCGATAGCCTGTCGTAAACTCGATACGATGGCTCGCAAAAATAACTCTCATTCGGATGGGGATGTTCTCAATGACGGGAACACCGTTTTTCTTACGGCTCTCCAAGGCAAAAATGATGTTTCTTTTAATGTTCATAAATTGGGTGCGTTAAAAGTTACACCCAATTTTTCATATATCAAAATGCACCCTATGAGTTTCAATGAATTTAATAATTTTATAAACACTTAATTTACAATAAATTGAAATTTTGTAATTTTCTATGATTCTATAAGTTCTGGAGCCTCTCCCTCCGCAAGAAAATCAGGAAACAATAAAAATTGTTTCCTGATTTTCTTTTTGTGACAATGGGGAAGTCGCGACGGCTCACCAGCAAAGTTTGATGATTACCGGCTGCAACTTCTCTTATTGTAGCCATAGGATAACTTATTTATTTACCCTACAAATAAATAGCAAAATAAGAGTAGAAAAAAAGACCGAAACGCTATGGTTCCGGTCCTATCTCATTGTTTAGGATGTTTCTTATGATACTCCTCTATCTCTTTTTCCCACCTCTTCACAAACTTTGGTTCCCATTTGAAGATTACAGAAACAAGAGCTATAGGAAACAACAACGGTATCATTATAATATAAAATATCACATTAAACAGGCAGCCAAAGAAAGTTTGATTTGTTTTATATAAAATAAACAAAATCAACATGGCGCTTACTGCATATATGCCATAACCAGAACCAAAGAAATGCAACAATATCATACCGACCTCCTTTATTTGCTCAAATATAACAATTATAATTCAAACGAAAAAGTGTCGGAGGTTTTGTTTTCCCCAACACCAGAAGGAGACTCGTTCTCTGATTCCAGACCGTGCTGGCTGCATTACATTCTCCTCTTCATCACAATCAAACCTCCACTCGCCAAGCACATCTTCTTTGTAATATGCACCTTGGCATGATTACCGCAAGCGTGGAATCAAACCTCCCGAAGTCTTCAACTTTCTTCTGTAATGCAGGCAACTGTTTCTTTGCCTCCTCGTCGTTGATTTTGATGATGACTTCGACAACTTCTCTTATTATAGCCATAGGATAACTTATTTCCCCTGCAAATAAATGGCAAAATAAGAGTAAAAAAAAAGACCGAAAAGTTAGGGCTTCAGTCTTTTTTCTAAAATATTATATTATTGTATTTCTTAGGTTTATCATCATCTTTAGTATCCTCATCTTTCAACCATTTGGGTGTATACCCGACAATGCCTGACAACACAGCTATTACGACTGCAATTGGAATCAACAGAAGATTCAAAAGACCCATTAGTATTGATTTCCTTTTGTATATTACAATTACAATCAACACACCTATCAACCAATAGATGCCGTATCCTGGTGCGAAAATAGCGAGTAGTATCATATGAGTTCCTTTTGTGTGTTCAAATATACCTACAAATGAGCGAGAAATATCAAGCTTGCTTGAATATTTTTCACAGCGAGTACAGTGTATATTCGAGGTTTACCGCAAATATAACAATTTATATTCAAATAGAATAGAGATAATTACCACAACCGGTTCCTACCCCACTCTACTCATACAACTTATAAGTGGTGCGAAGCACGCGGAACTCGGTGCGGCGGTTAAGCTGATGACAAATTTCCTGCTGTTCCTCACTCTCAAGAGCATTTATGAACTGTTCGGTAAGCACATCATTCTCTTTTAGGAACGGATACTTCTCGGTCAGTTTCTTCAGCACAGTCTTGGGTTTGCTCTCGCCGTAGCCCTTAGCCACAAGGCGCTCGGCATCGATGCCATGCTCGATAAGATAATTGACAACAGATTCGGCACGCTTCTGCGAAAGACGCTCGTTGTAGGCATCCCTTCCGCGGAAGTCGCAATGCGCACCTAACTCAATGGTTACATTGGGGTTATTCTCCAGCAGTTGCACAAGTTCATTGAGAGATGTTGCCGACTCAGGAGTGAGCGTAGCCTTGTCAAATTCATAGAATATATTGTCTATCAACACCGGACGGGTGATTGATGCAAGTTCAAAATCGAGTTGATAATCCACCCTGCCTGTAGCATCGGTAGTCTTCAACTCCCGCATGGCATTAAGGTGCCCTTTGCAAGTACCCAGCAGCACATACTCCACACCGGGATTCACACGAACAGAGTATGAACCGTCGTTCATCACTCCGAATGCAGTCTTAGAGCCATCATTACCAATCATATGTATCACACCCTCGGGAAGCTCATAGCCATCCTTTTCGTAGAGCCATCCGCTGAGCATATGTACCGTTTCGGGCAGATAGAATGAGTAAATATGATCCCAACCGCGGGCATCGTTCCTGTTCGACGAGAAATAGCCACGGTAGAGGTTGGGAGCAAATGTTATTCCAAAATCATCGGCATTGGAGTTTACCGGAGCCTTCATATTGGAAATTTCGTATATGCTGTCGCTAACCTGCTTGGCGCAGAAAATATCCAATCCCCCCATTCCCGGATAGCCGTTCGAAGAGAAGTAAAGGTCGCCGTAAGGGCCGAAAGCGGGGAACATTTCGTTACCCACGGTGTTTATGCCCGTACCGAGATTTTCGAGAATGCCGCTCTTGGCTGCATTACCTCCGATGTAGAAGCGCCAGATGTCGAATCCGCCCTGCCCTCCTGCCATATCAGAAGCAAAATAGAGCCAGTCGCCATCGGGCGATACTGCCGGATGGGCATACGAAGATAGTGTGTCTGAGGAGATTTTCACCGGTTCGGGTTTACCCCACGACGCATCCTTACGGGGGCTGCGATAGATTGATGCGAAACGCGGGTATTGCTCATCGGTGGTACAGCGGGTGAAATACATCATCTTGCCGTCGGGTGTAAAGGCACAGGCTCCATCCTCGTAACCACTGTTGGTCTCTCCCTGTATAAGTTCGGTCTTCTGCCATTTGCCCTTGTCATCGCGTTTGGTGAGGAACATATCCGCACACTTCTGTCCCGTAACACCACTTATATCAGTACCATTGGCCTCTTTGCGAGTGGAGGTTGTAACAATCATCGTGGTGTCGCTGCCGACATACATGGGGCAATAATCGCTGCGCAGTCCGTTCAGTTCGTTTGCCCTTTTTACAATGTAGCGGGTGGGGTTCTTCTTCCACTCCTGCGACTGCTTGGCTGTCTCAAGCCCCACGCGGGCAAGCCTGTCCTCGCCGGCAATGGCAAGAAAAGCCTCGTAGCTCTTTGCTGCGTTCTTATAATCGCCGGTCATCAAAAGAGCATCACCCAAATGACGATGAGCAAGCGAATCGGGGTAATTATATCTTATAGCGTTCTTGTAGCTGCCCATTGCCCGCGCAGCATTATTGGTCTTGCGGTAACATTCGGCCATTTTCCATGCTACCACTCCACGTTTAGCCTTCTCTTTGGTGCTTATCTTGCGATAAGCCTTCTTATATTGTTTGGCCGCCTCAACGTATTCACATATGGCATATAACTGGTCGCCCTTTCGAACAGCCTTGTCGGTGCTGCACGAAAAGAGTAGCATAGCCGTCATCAACGGCGCCAGTATCTGATAAATATATCTCATAATATATTATAACTGAGAATCGGGCAATTTATTATGTATGAAGCAGGAAAAACAGCTATTTAACTTTAACTGTCCGACAAAGGTATTTAAACATTTAAGTAACTGCAAGTTCCTTATTCCTTTGTTGATGTCCACTATGTCGGAATGTTTTAGAACTCCCTCCCCCTGCGGGGACTCCCTCTTCAAGAGGGAGAGTTATTTCTCTTACTTTCAATGGTTTACAAAGGCATTCTTTAAAATTCCTCCTCTTGAAGAGGACATTGCGTAATAAGCAATGTTTGCGACGACGAAAGCTTTAGCTTTCCAAAGGAGTGCCGAGCTTTGCGAGGTCCATCAATCGCGTCAGCGGTTGAAGACGGAGGAGTTCTGAAATCTTTTTGCTTGTGTGTTCGGGAACTCCCTCCCCCTGCGGGGACTCCCTCTTTAAGAGGGAGAGTTGTTATTCCTCATTTTAAAGAACTTCTAAATCAATTCCGTTGCAGCGTCAATGTATCCTTAACCGTAGCCGGGAGCTCATTGTCGTAATGCGTAACCATGATAAGCGTCTTGTCGCGTCTGCGGCAGAAGGCCTCTATTATACGCTTCACCCTGCGGCGGTTGAATGTATCAAGTCCATGCAGAGGTTCGTCAAGGATAAGCAGTTCAGGATCCTTCACAAAGGCACGCGCCAACAGACACAGACGCTGCTCGCCGCTCGACAGTTGCACGAAGCTCTTGTCTCTGAGCGAAGCAATGCCAAAAACATCCATCCACCATTCGCAGATGCCCAACATATCAGGATGCGGACGGCGATAGAGGCCGATAGTATCGAAAAGGCCGCTTGCCACAATCTCAATCGCAGGCATATCTTTCAAATAGGCACGGTGCATTTCGGGGCTTACATAACCAATGTGCTTTTTGATTTCCCAAATACTTTCGCCGGTACCGCGTTTGCGCCCGAAGAGAGAAATGTCGCACGCATAGGCCTGAGGGTTGTCGGCGCATACAAGGCTCAACAGAGTGGACTTTCCCGAACCGTTGCCACCGCGCAATGCCCACACATCGCCCCTGCGTACCGTCCAGTTCAAGTCCTTGAGGATTGTACGTTCGCCGTAGCGTATATTGATATTATTGAAACGGATAATCTCCTCAGAGACAAAATTATCGTTACTGTAGGGTAGTTCGGCTATACGTCTGTCAAGGTCGGCGAAAAGAGACTTCTCCTCGATACGTCTACGTCCATCGACAACAGCATACTCCCTGCGATACTGCTCCAGAGTGAGTTTTGCGCCCACCTTGCCACCATCTACCGTAACCACATGAGTGATAAAGTCGGGGACATCCTCCATCATTGAGAGCACAAGCACCACCTGCAATGCCCCGCTGTGCGCAAGCTCTTCGAGCAGGCGGCGCAACTGGCTGCGCGTCTGCGCATCAAGCCCGATGAAAGGATTGTCCATGATAAGCACCCTCGGCGACGAGGAGAGATTGTGCACAAGTTCCATCTTGCGAAGTTCGCCGCTGCTCAGGTGCACAACCTTCTTTGCAAGCATAGGCTCAATTTCGAACATACGGAAAAGTTTTTCGCGCACAGCACTGTCGGGAATCTTATTCAAGAAATCGCCCACAGCGGGAACATCATCCTGTTCCGTCTGGTTCCAGCGCATCTGATAGCAGTAGTAAAAGTCGGAACTGCCATATGTATCCCTAAAAGTTATATACTTTATATTCTTGTAGGCATAATTCGTGGGTGCAGGACGAAAATCATACTCCAGCGTACCCTCGCGCAACAGGAATTTACCTGTGAGCATATCCACCAGCAGGCTCTTTCCCGCGCCGTTGGGAGCAACGATTGCAATATGCTCACCCGCAAGAAAATCGACTGATGCCGACGCATTCAACCTTACAAGAGGATTACGCGCCACAGCATCAGTAAGTTTTATAATAGATTGTTTGTCGTTCATATTTATTACACATTCTTCATAGTAAGACTGATGCGGCGACGCTTGAGATCGACCTCAAGAACCTTCACCATCACCTGTTGCCCCAATTTCACAACTTCCGACGGCGAAGAGATAAATTTGTTTGTCAACTGCGAAATATGCACAAGACCATCCTGATGCACACCAATATTCACAAAGGCACCGAAGGCTGTAATATTAGACACAAGCCCCGGAAGTACCATTCCCGGCTTAAGGTCCTCAATCTCATGCACCGAAGCATCGAAAGAAAATTCCGTAGCCTGCTCACGCGGGTCGAGTCCGCGCTTGTTGAGCGCATCCATAATATCAGTGAGAGTAGGCATTCCCACAGCACCGCCGACATAATCCTTCAGATTGACACGCTCCCTCACCTTAGCATCCGCCACAAAGTCGGCAAGCGACACACCGCAGTCGGCAGCCATACGCGCCACAATACCATACGATTCGGGGTGTACAGCCGTAGCATCCAACGGTTCACTGCCGCCAAGCACACGCAGGAAGCCTGCCGCCTGCTCGAACGCCTTGCTGCCCAGACGCGGCACCTTCAGCAACTCCTTGCGGCTACGGAAATCCCCGTTAGCAGCACGATAGCTGACAATGTTAGCGGCAAGCGCCGGGCCCAATCCAGAAATATGCGTAAGAATCTGCTTGGTGGCAGTGTTCACATTCACACCCACCATATTCACACAGCTCTCCACAACCGTGTCGAGACGCTCCTTCAGCTTCGTCTGGTCGACACTGTGCTGATATTGGCCTACACCTATCGAGCGAGGTTCAATCTTCACAAGTTCCGACAGAGGGTCTATCAATCTGCGGCCAATGGATACTGCACCACGCACCGTAACATCCTCATCGGGAAACTCCTCGCGAGCCACAGCCGATGCCGAATAGACCGAAGCACCATCCTCGTTCACCACAAAAATCTGCGGTTCAAGCCCCAGCCTGCGCACAAACTGCTCAGTCTCCCTGCCCGCCGTACCGTTTCCAATCGCAAAGGCCTCGATGGCATAATCCCTCACAAGCCTCTCTATTCTGTCGGCAGCATCAGCGCGGTCATTCTGCGGCGGGTGGGGATATATCACCGTATGGTGGCACAGATTACCCTGCGAATCGAGAATCACCACCTTGCATCCGGTGCGGAATCCGGGGTCTATCGCCATCACACGCTTCTGTCCCAACGGAGCCGACAGCAGCAACTGGCGCAGATTCTCGGCAAAAACAGCAATCGCCTCATCGTCGGCACGCTGCTTCACAAGGTTCTTTGTCTCATTCTCGATCGAAGGCTCAATCAATCGTTTGAATCCATCCTCCACAGCACGCAGCATATAGTCGCGTGAAGCAGAATTGCGTCTGATAAAATGCCTTTCGAGACGCTCAAGCACAGGCTCAGGCTCCACAGATATTCCCAAACGCAGATAACCCTCCTCCTCGCCACGCATCATCGCAAGTATCCTGTGAGAAGAAACTCTTGCCACCTGAGCCGAAGCCTCGTAATAATCGGCATATTTTATACCATCAGCCTCCTTGCCTTTTACCACCTTAGTGGTTATCACTCCGTAGCGTGCGAATGAGTGGCGCACAGTGTTGCGGGCATACTCATCCTCGGAAACCCTCTCGGCAATAATGTCGCAGGCCCCGGCAACAGCATCCTCAACACTGGGGACCTCGTCAGTGAGGAAAGACTCCGCCCTGCCATCGATGTTTCCGCTCTGCTGCAACATTATAAGGTCGGCAAGCGGTTCAAGGCCACGTTCACGCGCAATGGTGGCACGCGTGCGCCTTTTGGGACGATAGGGAAGATAAATATCCTCAAGCTCTACAGCATCGAAGCAGTCGGTTATACGCTTCTTAAGTTCCTCGGTCAGTTTACCCTGCTCCTCTATGGTCGCAAGAACAGTCTCCTTGCGGCGCTGCAGCTCGGTATATTTTTCGTGTAAGCTCTTTATATTCCCAATGGCAACCTCGTCGAGCGAACCGGTTGCTTCCTTTCGATAACGCGCAATAAAAGGGACAGTTGCGCCCCCCTCAAGCAATTCTATAGTGTTGCCCACCTGCCTTACGGTGAGCTGTAGTTCTTTTGCAATAATCTCTGCCAACATATATCAAATGTTATTGAAATGACAAAGATACAAACAAACGAGCGAGAAACATGAAGTTTACTTCAATGTTTTTCACAACGAGTGCACGGTATCTTCGCGGGTTAACGCAAAGATACAAACAAACGAACGAGAAACATGAAGTTACTTCGATGTTTTTCACAACGTCGCTAAAATCATCAGTCCAATCAACAAAGAATAACTTTAATAAATGAATTTTTAACGATTTACACTCCTACTCTTGAAGAGGAGGTATATTCAGAACTGGCTCTGAAGACGGAGGAGTTCTGAGCAAGCGAGTGAATGAAAGTTTACTTACATTTGCAACGAGCGCAGCATAGTTTCGATATTATCAAAGGAGTGCCGAGCTTTGCGAGGCTTAGCAGGGGGAGGGCGTTGTCTTCCTCCGTATCATCCGAGAACCAGAAATGGCCGACACTATCGGCTACAGCCAACATCTCCAATTTCTTTTGCTCAATAGCCGCAGCATTGGCAGTATAATCACTGCCAACACTATCGACCATTGAAGAAATATCCGAACCATTGACTTTCGCCGTACCCATGCTACAAGAAGCAAAGAAAAGGATTACCGCAAGTGGGTGGACAAAAGTTCTCATAGCATCTGACTATTTCTTTGAAACCATATTACCCTTTGTATCGAGCAGGTACCAGTCATAACTGTCGTACTCCTGCACCTCGAACAGATCTTTGGAGAGCATATTGACATCCGAATAGATTGCCGGGGTGACAGGCTCACCTGTGATGCGGTTCATAATGCCGTAGCAGTTCATTACCTCATATTTCAAAAAGTCAGCAAACGCATATTTGATTTCGCCGGACTCATTGTATCCAATCGGATAGTTGAGATAATATGTGCCATCAAACATAAATGGCTTTACGGTATTACCTTCAAAGTCTACCTGCCATTGTTTTCCACCCTTAGTAAGCACAAAACCATCATGGATGATGCTGATATAACCATACTCGGCCGGATAAACTACCGCACATTTTGAATCGAGAACACCGTGTTTGTTATCATTGACAATTACACGATAACCGCTCTTGTGAGGTGACCAGATTTCATCGTATGAAGGCTCTACAACCCAATTGCCACTCTTGTCAATCAAGCCAAGATCGCCATCGGCATTGGTCATAATGCAATATCCATTGTGAAACAGATAGCCGAAGTCATACATACGGCACTCATCTGAGTAGTCAAAGCGGAATGGAATAACAACCTCATTATTTGCGTTGATAAAACCAATCTTGCCATCCTTCATTACAGCAGCGAGACCTTCTGAAAACACCCATGCTTTGCAGTAGTTGTTAGCTTCAGCGTCAATAACAACACTTCCGGTATTTACATTGATGTAACCGCGCTTACCCGTAAGAGCATACACCGCCAAGGAATCACCCTCCGGAGCCTCCGACATCCAATTTATCTTCTCGGTTATATACTCTTTGGTACTGTCGTTATACACCCTCCATTTGTTATCGGAGAATGAGTGTAGAGTTACATTGTCAGAGACTTTACGATCACAATAATCTCTGCCATACGCATCCTCATAAAGTGCATAGGCAACAAGAGCAACAAAGCTCACAGGAATCATAATGAGAATGGTTGCAACCGAGCGGCGAAGCCATTTTGAGCGCTTCTTCCACCGGTTACGGATTGTGCGCCAAGCAAGGCGACCAAAAGCAATAATTGCTGTAAAAATCAAGGCCGCCACACCGAGCAGTGCCAGAAAAATTTGAGTCAGTCGTTTCATAGTTTTTCGGTTTTGCAAGTTATTTGCTATTGTTCATATTTGCCGTAAGATACATTACGACACAGAGGAGCAGGAAGAGTACCACTGAGCCGGCGAGCAGCGCGTAAGTCTCCATTTGAAGCAGCATATAGTTCAGAGCATAGACTACTGCTACAAACCCTCCAAGCAGATAAGCACTACGGCTCTTCAAGATGCCTCTGAAGTAGAACATCAGTGCTCCTGTAGTCATCAAGGCAGCAATTATGTACGCCACGCCAAAGGTTATAAATTCGGAGAAAGCTAACAACAACGAGTAGAACAACACTAGCGACAGACCGACAACGGCATACTGA
Source organism: Bacteroidales bacterium (assembly GCA_015060835.1). Taxonomy (GTDB): domain Bacteria; phylum Bacteroidota; class Bacteroidia; order Bacteroidales; family Bacteroidaceae; genus HGM04593. Next base: position 2,789 of record SUXT01000073.1, on the reverse strand, counting down.
ATCGGGTTAATCTCCTTACGGGTAAGGAACTCCACGAACAAGCCTGCAACAAAGACAAGAATGATGATAAGCATTCCATACTTTGCCGAACGCATAGACTGCTGATAAGGATTTGCAGGATCTACGAACTTGACACCCATATCATCGTAGCTCGAACTATTGAAGCTTGACACGCTCCAAGTTGCATTGAAGCCATCGTCCTTAACCTCTCTGGTGTTTGGAAGCATAGCTCCCTGGAAACTTGGGTGTGGATAAGATGAACTTATAGCCACCATGGTATTTCCATCTCTTGAAGGGTTAAAGAAGAGTGACTCTGTGCCTTTTAGGTCAAATGTAAAGGCGAAATCTATGATATCACCAGCCTTCGCTCCCTGCGGAAACACGACATTGGCAACAAACTCTCCTGACTGACGGCGGAGTTCAAAGGATTGGCCGCCAAAAGTCAGCTGTGATGGATTGCTGAACCCCTTAATGTCAGTAAGCTTAAAGCGGAACTCGTTATCCCTTGCAATAACTGATTTCTCAGTGATTGGTAGCTTGCCACATATCTTAACTTTGGAGTTATAAACAATCACATCATAAATAGAGCGATGCAACACATCAGTCTCAACATCAGCGGTATAATCCACCTGTGAGCAATAGGAATCATAATCCTCTACATAGGTCTGCTTACCACTTGGCTCAATCTTCTTGTCTACCGTTTTTGTCTCGACTACATACGACACCAAATAAGGTGCAGAAACGGTTTGAGGCTTGGCATAAGAGTTCGCCACTTCTTCAGTAACGGCATCTTTGGTCTCCTCGCGATCTTCAATTACCCCCTTAATCATCGCCAAAGGGATAAGCAACAGAAGTGAAATAACTGCTACGAGGCTGACTTTTATCGCTGTGCGTTTTGCGTTTGAGTTTACTTTTGTTTCCATATCGGTCTTCTCTATTGTTTAACTATTTTTCGTCATCAAAAAAATCTTCGTTAGCCTCGGCAGCATTAAAGCAACAATCAGCAATACGGTCAAAGAGACGACCACGGGCACTCGCAACTCTTGCACCCATTGCAACGGTACCAAGTGGTGTAGCTTCGAACTTCATCACATTGGTAATCGAAATTGTTGCCGCAACAGCCTCCACATCTTGGTTAGCCCCAATGTACGCGAATACCCAGCCTTTTGCTTTGAGTTCGTCAACAAGAGCCTTGATAGCCTTGCCGCTGTACTCCTTGGATGCATTCTCATAACCATCGGTTACAACAGTTACAAGCACTTTGTCATCCTCGGCGACCTTCTTGCGAAGCGCATTGAGCGAAACGCCCATTGCATCATACAATGCGGTGCAACAATCAGGCAGGTATGTCTCGGCAGTAAGTTCCTTTACCTCATCCACAGGCACACACTCATAGATGGTCTTCACGTCGTCGTTGAAGGTTACAAGGCTCACATAGTGTTCCTGCTCTTCGTGCTTCTTCTGAGCCGAACGAATGGTTTGGATAGTCTCGTTTACGCTGTCAATGGCAGCTGTCTTGATGCTCTGCATAGAGCCGCTCTCATCAATGATGATGAGGTTAAAAATCCTTGTCTTCATTAGTCAATATTTATCAGTTAATATACTTAAATAAAACTCAAAATCGTCGCGACATAATTCCTAAAGATAGTGCAAACGAGCGCAATGTAAGCTTGCTTACAATTGCAATGCGAGTGTAGCCTATCTTATGAAAATAAAATTCAAACAGCTTCTTATCATCATTTCTAGTGTCATCAAAAAATGCACTCATAGTAGTAACTTGTTCTTTACTACATAGAGTGCATTGCCTTTATAAATCTATCTTTGGAATTACACTATTTCTGCCAATATTCCTGTATAGTTGTCTTTTGAATATTTTTCACACATGAACTTTATCACATCTACAATATCAGACAATGGTTTGTCATCCTGCAATCTTGCTGTAAGTATTTGCGGTGCCATTGCCTTATATACACCATCGGAACACAAGAAGATTCTGTCTCCGGGCTGAACTTCGAAGCATGCGACATCGGGTACAGCGACCTCCGGGTTCATAGAGAAGAAACATCGTGTTACAACCTCTGAGCCCCAACGAGGATCGGCATGATCCCTGGTCTGATACACGACCTCTCCATCGCGCAACAAGTAACAACGGCTGTCACCACAGTGAGCAATGGTTACGATATTATCTTCAATACTCGCCATCACCATAGTAGTACCCATTTCAATAGGGCGAACTACTCGTGAACGGGCATACAAAGCATCCGCAGCCACTTTGCAGGCCTCTGTAACCTTTGTTCCCGAATCAGGAACATTAGGGTTATTTTCCCAGAACTCACAGATAGAATTGCAGACTGTCTCAGCCGCCACATCACCCATCGAGTGGCCCCCCATACCATCGCAAACAATCATCAAAGTCCTATCCTGTTCCGGCATTTCAAATACACGGCAGACATCTTGATTTGCTCGCCGCACTCCTGTTTCTGAAAAGGTTGTATATTTTATCTTCATAGTTCTTCAATAGACCTCGTTATGCCCAACTTATGCATTATTGCTTCTGCAAGTTCTACAGTTGCTATGGTTTTGTTGATGTCGTTATTCTCTTTTGCCATACCCCAAGAATGTTGGTACTTTATATAAAGGGAGGTTCTATAAATTATTAATCATACGAATCAGTAGTTGGCAACTGATTCAAAATTTTATAAATTTGCAAATGAAAGTAGAGCAATAGCCAACTTTCCAAAGATATGCACAAGCAATCCTTTGGTCGCCCTTACTTTCGATGCTCTTTG
>SUXT01000072.1 GCA_015060835.1 Bacteroidales bacterium | reverse complement strand
TTAGGCAGACGGCGTCAATGACTTTTGGATAAAGGCGAGGACTGTTTGAGCGAACGCAGTGAGCGAGTTCCGCAGCCCCAAAAGTCATCAGCTTCGGCTGCCGTTAAAAAAGCGCCCATGCGCAGAGTTCTTTGGTTCTTTCTGTCGGCACAGAAAGAACGGAATCCCTGCGGAAATCCAAATATAAAGAACTGCCTATAAATGTCAAAAATTAACCGGACACCAATATTTTTAAAAACATTTGCGGGGCACATTGTTTATTGCTGCTTCTCTATCAGGGATTGCAAAGTTTTACTTCATCTACACCGTTAATTTCGGAAATGTTTGAAATTACTTCGTGTAACTCGTTGGAGGAGTGTACATAGAATTCGACTGTGCAGTTTACTATCTCGTCTTTGCATACCGAATTTATTGAGTTCATTGATAGCTTCAGTCTGTTGGTGATGCAGTCCACAAGGTCGATAAGAAGATGATAGCGGTCGATTGCCGATATTTTGAGGCAAGCCGGATAGAGCAGTTCTTCGTCTGAATCGAAGTTTACGGCTACGATCTTGTCGCCTTCGTGTGATGCGCGGCGTATAGCTGTCTTGCAGTCGCGTCGATGGATGGTTATTCTCTCGTTGCCTTCCTCCTTGAAACCAACTATTTCATCGCCGGGGATTGGGTTGCAGTTGGGGCACAATATGTAAGGAGTCTTTTTCTGGCGGTTGAGCAGAGTGCGTATCTGTCGTTTGGCCTTGTAGGTTACTACGTGGTCGAGCCAGTCGGGGCGGACATTGATTTTGTCGTTGGTGCCTATCTCCACACAGTCGCCATGTTGCAGTATGGTCTTTACAGAACTGAGACGGCCGTTGATTTTGGCATACTGTGCATGTTTGCCGATGTTGGTGTGTATTTCGTAGGCAAAGTCAAGCGGTGTTGCGTTCTTGGGGAGTATTACTACACTGCCTTTGGGGGTGTAGACCATTATGTTGTCGTTGTAGAAGGACATTGTTACACCCTCCATGTATTCAACCTCTTTACCGTTGGCTGCTATGTCCTGTAATACGGATTTCAGCTTTTCTATCCATCTTACGATGCTGCCTTCGGAGCGTTCGGCTATGCAGCCTAACTGCGATTTGTGTATCATGCGTTTAGAGGAGATGTGTATCTCTTCCCAAAAGCCCCTGCCGCCATGCACCTTGAGGTGGAAACTCTGATATCCGTTCTCTTTGGGGGCGTCAATGTAATTGTTTACGCTGTGTGGGTGCTCCTTGTAGCGATCGGTAAGGAGCGAGTATATTTTAAGGGCGGTATCCTTTTCGGACATTCCGGGTATGTCGCCGTATATTATGCGAATGTAATATTTGTTGTCGATGTGTGAGAAGTCGCAGCCGGTGGTGTGCATCTTGTGCCATATTTTGTATGCCGAGCGGTAGTGCATTTCGGTGTGCACTTTTATTCCTTTGTCTGCGAGTATGTGTTTGATGTCCTGCATGAACTGGTTGACATCGGCCTCTCTGTTGCGACGGTCAATACGCAGTGCTTCGTTTACACTTGCAAATTCGCGGGGGCAACGGAAACGGAATGAGAGGTTTTCGAGTTCTGTCTTTATCTTGTAGAGACCAAGACGGTTGGCAAGCGGTGCATAGAAGTAGTCGGTCTCTCCGGCTATTTTCATTTGCTTGTCGGGGCGCATGCTGCTGAGTGTGCGCATATTGTGCAGACGGTCGGCGAGTTTTAGCAACAAGGCACGGATGTCGTATTGCACCGAGTCGAGCATCTGCTGGAAGTTGTCGACCTGCTTCGAGGTGTTGTACTTCTCCTTTTTCTTCTTGGTTACTATGCTCACAAGGAAAGCTACATCGTCGCCGAAGCGTTCTCTGATGTCTTCGACGGTGTATTTTGTGTCTTCGGCTACATCGTGGAGGAAAGCGGCTATGATGGGGTTGACGCTCATCTCCATTTCCACGGCGAGGATGCGGGCTACGGCTATGGGGTGCAGTATGTAGGGCTCGCCTGTCTTGCGTTTCTGGTTGCCGTGGGCCATGCGTGCGAAATCACAGGCATCTTTTGCGCGTACTATATCTTCGGGACTCAGATGGTCGCGTACCATGTAGAAGAATTCTGTAATACGGTCGTCTATCAGTGTTTCGTAGTGTTGTTGAATGTTTTCCATAGCCGTCTGTTTTTTTGTGTTTGTCTTTCTTGCCGCTCCTTTTTGTGGTAGCCTATTTATATAGAGTCTACCGGCAGAGTTCTTCTATCTTTTGTGTGGAATTATTTTTCTTCGTGGTATTCGTTTTCTGTGTTTACGCTCCAGATTGCGCTTTTGTCGGTGTTGCCCTGGGTGATGTTGTCAACGGCTACCATTGCGGTCATCATGGAGTGGTCCATGTTGTTGTAGCGGTGCTGGCCGTTGCGTCCTAAGCAGTAAAGGTTTTCTATAGTATCGAGGAACTTACGTACTTTGTCGAGACTGTAGTAACTGCCGAAGTATGCCGGGTAGGCTTTTTTTATCTTGACACGTGTGGCGTCAAGAACTGCATCAGGCTCTATAATGTCGATTTTTACCAGTTCGTCGATTGCCATTTTTATAAAGGTGGCGTCGTCCATTGTCCATAGTTCGTCGCCCTCGTTGCAGAAGTATTCGAGACCTATGAACATTTTGTTTTCGTAGTCTTCCACGAGATAGGGCGACCAGTTGTTGAATACTTGCAGACGACCTACCTTTACATCGCGCTCCTGTATGTATATCCATGTGTCGGGGACGCGGCCGGCATATGTCTTTATCTTTGTTTCGTTCTTGATTTTCATCTTGTCGAGCAACAGACCTACGGTGATAAAGTCGCGGTAGGGTAGTTCTGATGCTATCTGTTTGACCTCTTCGGGTATTTCTATTCCGCTGATGGCTGCTACAAGATCTTTTATAGGCATTGTTGAGAGCAGATGGTCGCAGGGAATGTTTTCTGTGCTTCCGTCTGCAAGGCGGCACTCAACTGAAGTTACCTTATTGTTCTCGACGTTAATGCGCACTACCTCGTGTTGCATCTTTATTTCACCACCCATCTTGTCGATGTCGTCTGCCACTATTTCCCATAATTGGCCGGGACCGAGTTTGGGGTATATGAATTGTTCGATAAGTGAGGTCTCTACTTTCTTTTGCTCTATGTCGTCCTTCATGAAGGGTTTTGTAAGAGCATCTTTCAGTACAGCATATACCGATAGACCTTTTACGCGTTGGCTTCCCCAATCTGCAGCTAATTTCGAGGGATGTATGCCCCACAGTTTCTCGGTGTATCCTTCGAAAAAGAGATTGTACAGCGGGCGACCGAAGCGGTTGATGTAGAAATTCTCAAGTGAGTTTTCTTCACGCTTGAACAGCTGTGAGTATATGTATCCTACTCCTGATTTAATGGTACGCCATAGGCCCATGTTGGCGAATGTGGAGAATTTGAGCGATATTGGGTAGTCGAAGAATTTGCGCAGAAAGAAGATGCGCGACACGCGGTCGCGGTAGAGCATTACGCGATCCGAGGTCTCGGGGTCGGGACCGCCGTTCTGCATAGGCTTGCTGTTGTTGCCAAGCAGTATGTCATCCTTGGAGTTCTTGCCTTGTATGGGCATGACATTGTTCCACCATTCCATGATGGTGCTGCTTTTCGAAAAGAAGCGGTGTCCGCCGATGTCCATGCGGTTGCCTTTATATTTTACCGTCTGCGAGATTCCGCCAATTACGTTGGTGGCTTCAACTACAACCGGTTGTATGTCGCTCTTTTTGAGCAGTTCGTATGCTGCGGTTAGTCCTGCGGGACCGGCTCCGGCTACAAGTGCAATCTTTCTATCTTTATTCTCCTGTTTCATACTTTATGCTAACAGAACCATTTTATTAGTTTGATTATACCCATTTTTGCTACTGACGAGTGTGCCGATACATCTTTGCGCGAGAGTATCTCTTCGCGGTTGTTGTGGTAGTAGCTGTAGGCTGTCAGCAGCATCTCCTCGTTGGTCTTTGTAGGCATCCAACCGAGTTCGCGCTTTATCTTTGTGGTGTCGAACACGAAGTTCGAGGCTATCATCTTGTACTGATAGGGGCCGAGGGGTGATATTCCGAGTGCGAAGCATATCTTCATGCCTGCAATCATCAATCCTTTGGGAAGGAACAGCAGGCGTGATTTTGAGCCTGCCTTTTCTATTACATAGCGGTAGACTGTCCTGAAGTCCTTAACATCGTCCGAACCTATGTTGAATACGTCGGAACGGTTGTAGTTGCGTGCAAGGAGACAGGCATTTGCAAGGTCTTTGGCATATATGAACTGGTAGAAGTTATCTCCTTTGCCAACCATTGGCAGACGGCGGCCCTCGTCAATGAACTGGTAGAGTATACCGAGCAGTCCTAAGCGACCTTCGTCCATGATGGTGGGGCAACGGAATATGATAGATACGAACTCATTGTGCGAGAGTAGTATCTTTTCTCCTTCGAGTTTCGATTTTCCGTAAATTTCTATGGGGCAGGGTACCTCCTCTTCTGTTATCTTATATGTGAAGTTGTCGGCCCACAAGCAGTTCGATGAGGTGAAGATTACACGTTCAACCCCGTATTGTGCCGCATATTTTGCTACATTGGCTGTGCCGTCGACATTGGCATGCCAAAGGTTTTTAAGTTCGCTTTTCACATGTGCCAGGAGTGCGGCAAAGTGGTATATCGCATCGAATTTGTACTCTTCGAATATGCGGCTCATCAGTGCATCGTCGTTGATGTCGCCTTTGTATGCTATGAAATTTTCTTCTACAAGGTTGTCGTCCTGCAGGTCAATGCTTACGACTCTGTTTCCTCCGTCGAGGAGGATACGTTTCATTATCGAGCCGAAAAATCCGGCGCCTCCGGTTATCAAATAACAGTTCATCATCTCAATTCTATTTTTATCGTTCTTTCAGTATGTTGTGGAACTTTGAGTACATAAAGAATTTGCGTGCAAAAAAGTTCCATAGAAAGACTACTGCGGTCATTACAAGTTTCGAGAGCAGATAGTGCATTCCGTAGATGTCGGTCAACAGGTATAGCCCAAGTTCGAGCCACAGCAACCCGATGCCGCTTATCAGAAAGACAAGGAATACTTCGACGCTTCTCGATTGGGGCTCGCCCTGAAATACCATATATTTCGATATAAGGTAGTTGGTGCTGGTCCCTGCTATGAAGCCTGCGATGGCTGCTATCAGATACTGCACTCCGAATATGTAAGAGAGCAGGAAGTAGAAGCCGTAGTCCATTACAAATGCTCCCGCAGCTACAAAAAAGTAGCGGAACAGTTGTATAAATGTGTTGTCTGTCTTTTCGAATAACATCTGTTTGCCTTTTGCTTTTGCGTTGGTCTTTTGACTAACGAATTACAAAAATACAATTTTTCCATTCTTTTGCCAAATTTTTACAAAAAACTTAGAAGCTGTTTGAATTTAATTTTCATAAGATAGGCTGCGCCTCGGAATAATATCCAAGTAAACTTGATATTCTTCTCTCGGCTTGCACTATCTTTAAATAAGATAGGCTGCGCCTCGGAATAATATTCAAGTAAACTTGATATTCTTCTCTCGGCTTGCACTATCTTTAAATAAGATAGGCGGCGCCTCGGAATAATATCCAAGTAAACTTGATATTCTTCTCTCGGCTTGCACTATCTTTCGGAATTATTTGAGATATATTTTAAGTAGATTTTCTTTCGCATTTTGCAGGGAATAGCAGGCTATTTCCAAAAAACAAGAAAGAAAATATGCCAAAGTTGCGATTAAACGAGCGCAATGTGAACTTGTTCACAAATTGCAAAGCGAGTGAAAGCAACTTCAATAACATTAAATGATTATGCGATATTATACCTAAAAAGTACAACCCCATCCTTCAATGGATAAAAAACTATTCTAAAAAGTTCCTGCCCTTAAAGGGGAGGTGGATTCAAAAACGACAGTTTTTGAAGACGGAGGGGTTTTCCTCGCGTAGTATGGTTTATTGTAGTACGATGGGTTAAGAACCCCCTCCGAACTTTTTTCTCGGAAAAAAGTTCTCGTCCCCCTTTAAGAGGGACAGCTTTTTTAAGTTTCTTATTTCCACCGACATTGCAATGCAACGTTGCATTTTAGGTAATATATTTGATAATCATTTAAAATAATTCCGAGGCGCAGCCTATCTTATGAAAATATAATTCAAACAGCTTCTAAAGAGTCAAAACTATTTTTTTAGGTATAATATCGCATAATCATTTTTGAAAAAAAATCGGGAACAGATGTTACAAAAAGCAAAACTATACGTTTAGCATAATAGAAAGGCAAACGAAACAAACACAAACACCACCAATGAGCGAAGAGCAACTGACAAGAACATTCACAGCCATGCGCAGGAAATTCCTGCACATAGCCACGCTCTTCCTACCCCAAAAAGAGGATGCAGAAGATGCTTTGCAGGATGCCTTCGTAAAGCTGTGGTCACGGCGCGACAACATAAATAGCGACAAAGAGGCAGAAGCACTCACCACGACGACAGTAAAGAACATCTGCATAGACAAACTGAGAAAACAAAAAATTGACACCGTACCGATAGACGAAGAACACGACGATTCACCCGAAGAGAACAACGAAGAGCGCGAAACGCTCCTGCAAGAAGTTGAAGCCATAATAAACAAAGAACTTACGCCGCAACAACAAAAAATAATATCTGCACGGGAGTACGATGGAAAAAGCATAGAAGAGATTGCATCCGACCTCAATATGCAGCCCGCAGCAGTAAGGATGCAACTGTCGAGAGCAAGAAACAAGATTAGAGAAATTTATAAACAACGAGAGCAATGAAAAGAGATAAATACAGCACCGAAGAATGGCTTACGCTTATCGAGAGATATTACGATGCTCTCACCACCCCGCAAGAGGAAGAACTACTGAAAAAATTCCTCGCTACACCCGAAGCCGATGCCCCATGCTTCGACGAAATAAAGGCAACCCTCGCCTACTTTGCCGTAAGCAAGCAGAAGCACAAAAAGAAGAGAGCAACCACAAGACTCCTCACACGCAGTGTAGCCGCAGCCGCAGCCATCATCATAGCAATAGCATCATTGTGGCAGGCCAACAGCGAGCAGGACATCTGCATAGCATACATCAACGGGCGCATAGTTACAGACGAAGCAATAGTCATGCAACAGATGCACAGCGCAATGGCACTGATAAGCCAAACAACCTCGGAAAATTCCATAGAGAAACAGCTAAGCGAAATGTTCAACATAACAGACACACAGGAGGAATAGAGATGAAACAACACATAACCACAATTATTCTCGCACTGCTCCTTGCAGCAACGGCAACCGCACAGAGCCATCTTAACGTAGCACCGATGTTCGAAGGAAAAAAGGAATGGAGTCTCAAGTTCACCGGCTCACACATAGAAGGCAGGCCGCTGAAGCCCTACAACCTCACACTATTCCGCAGTATAACCACAAGCGACCATCGCTTGTACGACAAGATTGAAGCACTCGTAGAAAAGGACGGCAAGAATACCATAGACAAAGAGAGCGGATACATAAACGGAAAACTCTACTACGCCTTCTACCAGTTCAAACCAAAGAACAAGAAATACCAATACCTTTTCTACCACAACAGCTCTTTGCGCGAAGATAAGCCAGACGAAGTAACGATAGTATATATCGAAGGATACGTAACACTGACAGAACTAAAGAAAATTTTTAAATAAAAACACAAAAATATGAAAAGAACAATCCTCGCCACAGCACTCATGCTGATGCTCACAGCAGCAAGCGCACAGAACAACACTGAGAAAGACAGCACCGTCATAATCACCCACCCCGACACGGTAAAGATAACCAACAGCCAAAAACAGATAACAATAGAGGTAAAGAACAACGGCACCGAGTACAAACTGCACCGCGAAGTGAACCCGGTAGGAGTAACCGTAATAAAAGAAAGGAAAGCATGGGATTTCGACATTCCTCCTTTCATCGGCAAAAACAAGAAAAAGCAGAGTCACCAACATAATGCCACATTCGACATAGACATAATCCACGACTTACAGTTCGGAGTTGGACTTGTATCAGCCACCGGTCAAGCAGCGGGCATGGATATAAAATGGGCAAACAGCGGATGGGAATTTACCCTCAACAGACTCATCAATTGCGAATACAGAGCTGCAAAGAACACATCCTTGATGCTGAACTTCGGTGTAAACTGGCGCAATTTCCGCATGAAAGGTGAAAACCGTTTCCTGAAAGAGGGCTCACATTTGACTGTAGCCCCCTACCCCGATGGCTCCGATGTAAACTTCTCGCGCATAAAGATATTCAGCACCACTTTGGAACTTATGCTGCGACAGAAGCTGACAAAAGGTATCAGCGCAAGCATAGGTCCCGTAGTCAACTTCAACAGCCACGGCTCTATCAAGACACGATACAAACACGATGGCAAGGGTTACAAAGAGACAAGCAACAACATTAACCAGAATGCGGTAACCATCGACTACAAAGCCGAGATTGCCTTCAACGACCTAAGTTTCTACTTCAAATACTCACCCGTAAACATGCTCGACACAAGCTACGGCCCCAAGTTCCGCCCAATGTCAGCGGGAATACTGTTGGCATTTTAGGAACAGCGCCTAAGCAGATGTATTGCGGATTATTGGTATCCGGTAAACTATTTAAGCAGGGATGTACTTTCGTGGTACATTCCCTGTTTTTATTATAGGGAGGTTCTATAAATTAGTCATTTTATATTCCGTCTCTTCGCGTTTGTAACGCGAAGAATTGAGTATAAGCATCTGCGATGCGCTTAAAATAGAGCATATTATATTATAGGAATCTGACATAGAAACCCACAATAAGAGCAATTATATAGTTAGGCTCATGCTTATACGGATTCTATTGGAATTATAGGTGTAAGCGCATTCCAAATGCTGATACTCAGAACATCCGCATTACAAATGCGGACGGACAGAGGTACAAAGAAAATAATTGCCGGGCTCGCAATTACTTAACGACTGCGAGCCCGGCAATTATTTATAATGGACTTATCTCACAATCTTGACACTCTTTCCGCCTACACTGATGATATAAATACCCTTGCCAAGAAGAATCTCTTCGCCTGAATAGGCACTTATTTTCTCAACGGGTTTGCCTACTACATCGTACACGCTAAGAGGCTCGCCCGCAGCGTTAGATACAACAACGCCATTGGCTGTAATTTCTATAGAGACCTTATTGTCTTCGATATTGCCGATACCTGTCAGGTTGTGCTCCTCCATTTTTTTGAACTTGCTCCAAAGTTCATGAGCTCTGTATGCATCAACTGTTCCTTTGGGAACATGAAGAGTTGTAACGTCGTAATGCGAACTTACTGAATAGAGTCCGCCTGCAGCTTCGGGGGGAGTTTCGCACATCAAATAGATGTTGTATACGTTAGTGCAGTTGTAGAGTGCACCGGTATCTATTTTCTCCAAGCCGCTGCCTAAAACAAGGTTATTTATTCTGACACAATTCTGGAATGAGAAACTGCCAATCGTCTTCACACTGTTAGGGATAGTTACATCCACAAGAGATTCGCAACCACTAAAAGCATAATGACCTATAGACTCAAGGCCTTCGGAGAATGTAAGATCTGCAAGTTTGGTGCAACCTCTGAATGCGTATGTTCCGATGGTCTTCAAGTTGTTGCCAAAGGATATACTTTCGATTGATGTGCAATTCTGGAAAGCATAATTATCCAAAGTCTCAAGAGCATCGGAGAGTGTAACGCTTGCAAGAGCTGAACAACCATCAAAAGCATTTTTCCCTACAAGTTTCACGTTGTCGGGGAGAACAATTTCTTTAAGCGCCACGCAACCTTTGAAAGCATTGTTTCCTATGCTTGTAACTGTTTCGGGCATATTGATTCCTACAAGATTTGTGCAACCGGTAAAAGCATTGCCGGCAATGCTCTTTGTACCCTCTTTTACATTCAATATGCTGTTTTCGGGCATATCGCCTTTATATGAATACAACATTTCGCCCATATATATCAGTCCGGCAGGCTTGCTGTCGTACCATGCTGTATTGTGGAATGCTGTTTCGCCAACGTTAATCTGCTCGGTGCGCATTGTAATATTCTCCAAACAGAAGCAATCGAAGAAGGCCTGTTTGCCTACATCTGTCAAAGAAGCACCAAGCGTAACACTCTCTATGCTGCTGCACTGATTGAAGGCATAATCGCCTATGCTCACCACCTTATCGGGGATTACAATTTCTCCTATGCTGCTACACTCCTGGAAAGCGTACTTGCCGATACTTGTTACTCCTTCGCCGATTATTACATCTTCGAGACTGAAACAGTTCTGGAAAGTGTACTGGCCTATTTCCTTCACCCCGTCGGGAATGACTATACTTTCGAGATTGCTGCACTCCTGAAAGGCATACTCACCTATGGCTGTTACGCTCTCAGGGATTGTTACTCCTATGATATATTCTGAATTTATGCGGGATTTTGCAAATGCATAACTTGTAATGCTCCTTGTACCCTCATCAATTACAAATGTGGTATCTGCCGTAAGTTCACCTTTGTAACAATAAACATTCTTGCCTATGTACAACAAACCGTCAGGCTGATCATTGAACCACTCTGTACCGTTGAAAGCATTTGCACCTATAACTGCCAAATCGGAAAATGTTCCCTTTATCTCTTTCAGTGCCTTGCAACCATTAAAGGCTTGCGCTCCAATGGTTGTTACGCTCTCAGGAATTGTTATCGAAGTAAGTTTTGTTGAGTTCTGGAACGAGATTATACCTATAGATGTTACACTGTTCGGAATGGTAACTCCGGTAAGTTCGGGGCAGGCATTGAATGCTCTGCTAATGATTGATGTTACATCGTATGTCTTGCCCTCATACGTTACTTGTGACGGTATAACTATATCTCCTTTATACTTTTCACCTCCACCGAATAGTGAATAGATGTCGCAACTTACTCCGACAGTTGTGTCGGATGTAAAGTCGTAGTATATGCCATCGACCTTAATGTCCTGTGCATTTACAACAGTGCTGAACAAAAGCGATGCTATTGCCAGCTGCAATGGTTTAAAAAATTTCATATCTTCTTTTATTTTAAATAATTATCAAATTTATTACCTGATTGAAATGTCGTTGGAAACTAACGTGAATTCGATATTGGAGACTCCATTCTTCAACAATTTATATAAACTCCTCCTCTTGGATAAGAGGACATTGCGTAATAAGCAATGTTTGCGACGACGGGAGCTTTAGCTCCCTAAAGGAGTGCCGAGCTTGCGAGGTCTATTCAACCGCGAAAGCGTTTGAAGACGGAGGAGTTTGAAGCTTTTTGCTTGTGTCTTCATTCAAACTCCCTCCCCCTTCGGGTACTCCCTCTTATCCAAGAGGGAGAGTTTTATTGATTTAAATTCAATAGTTTAAAGAGTTACAACTATTCTTTTAGGTATAATATCGCATAATCATATTATTTTATTTCTGATTTCACGAAGATAATTAAAATTATTTAACAAAGCAAGTAAATGAGCGTATTTCTCGCCAATGCACCTTTACGGCAACATGGAATCAGTATATATGAATTTCAATCCCTGTGAAGCTGCTTCGGGAATCTCATAGAGGTTATTAACCGTGAAGAGTGATATTTCGAACTCGGATATGCTGAGCAAAAATTTCATGTATAGGTAATCGAATGCTGATGTGTGGAGCGCCAGTCTTTCTATTTTCTTTCCGGGGAAAAGCCACGAAAAGACTATATGCTTCATGGTTGCCGAAGGAATATCCTCGGCCATGCAGGAGTATGTTACGTACTCGAATCCTCTGTCGATGAGGGCGCTGTAATGGTCGTAGTTGAAAGCCTCAACCACCATACGCTCCTTCAGGTCGGGGAAGAAGCGTTCGAGAACATCGGGGTCGGATATTTTGTCGGTAACAAAATGGAGGTTGTCGTAAGTGAGGAAAAATTGATTTATCCCGTCTGCCGACAAGGGTGTATGTCCCGACGGCAGGGGGTTGGACATGAAGAAGGCAAGTGTAGGTGCCGAATCGCCTCTCTCCTCCATTCCCATAGATTCGTTATACTCTGCCCAGTCGTGAACGGCAACAAGAATGCTGTCCGAGGTGAAATTGAGGTCGAGCTCTATGTATCTGTAGCCATTGTTATGGGCTGCGTGTAGTGCTTCAAGAGAATTTGTCATAGTTTCTCCTCCGACAGCACCACCTGCATGGGCTATGAGTGTGACGCTGTTGCTGCTGTAGTTGCCGCCGGTACACGACAGCAACAACAGCAGAACAACTATCATCGATAAATATTTTTTAATCATAATGCAGCGCAGGCCTCTTTAAGGTACTGAAGTTCTTCGCCCTGTAGATATGGTGAGAGGGTGTCGTACACCTGTTTATGGTAGCTATTCAGGTAGGCTGTGGCCTCCTCGCCAAGAAGTTCGGGAATGATGGGCTCCTTGCTTATGGGGCATAGTGTCAAAGGTTCCATTGCACAATATTCGCCAAACTCTGTTGAGAGCGAGGGAACGACAAGCATAGTATTCTCAATGCGTATTCCGAAGCGTCCCGCTTTGTAAAGTCCCGGTTCGTTTGTTACCGTAACACCGGGCAACAGAGGCGCAGGCATATTGTTCATTCTTATCTGGTGGGGACCCTCATGAACATTGAGAAAGTGCCCTACTCCATGACCTGTTCCATGCAGATAGTTCTCTCCTGCACGCCACAGCCATTGGCGGGCAAGTACATCGAGTTGTGTACCACATGTGCCTTTGGGGAAACGTGCCATAGCAAGAGAAATGTGTCCGCGCAACACGCGTGTGTAGTCCTCCTTTTCCTCCTGCGAGAGTTCGCCCAGAGGTATAGTGCGTGTGATGTCCGTTGTGCCGCAACTGTACTGCCCGCCACAGTCGAGCAGAAGGAATCCGTGATTTTCAAGCGGCTTGTCGCTATCGGGAGTAGGCTCATAGTGCACGATTGCAGCATGCTCGCCATAGGCCGAAATCGTTGCGAAACTAAGTCCGCGGAAATTCTCGTCCTCACTGCGCAGTTCGGTCAGTTTTCTGTCGACTGACAGTTCTGTAAGATTTTCCGTTGTCACTGCACTGCGCAACCAATTGAGCAGTTTGACCATCGCCACTCCCTCGGAGAGCATCGCCTTCTTGAAGCCGGCAATCTCTGCACTGTTCTTCACGGCCTTCATAGCCGCAACGGGAGAGGCAGCGCGCAGAACCTCGCAATTTACGGCAGCTTCGAGCACTGCATGGCAGCACTTTGCGGGATTGAGCAACAATTTGCCTTCGAAAGCAGATATTGCCGCAAAGA
>SUXT01000001.1 GCA_015060835.1 Bacteroidales bacterium | reverse complement strand
CATTTTGCAGGGAATAGCGGGCTATTTCCAAAAAATAAGAAAGAAAAGATGCCAAAATAGACTCAAATAAGCCGAAATGAACAGCGCAAATATAAAATTATTTTCTAATAAAATTCAAACAGCTTCTAAATTACAAATCCCGAAGGCCGCAAAAGCCTTCGGGATTATAATATATGTTCTACGAAATTACTTGATTACGAATTTCACGGTTTTAGTGATACCTGCGCCGCTTACATTCAACAAGTATATTCCCGATGAGAGTTCTGCGGTTGAAACTGTATTTACTTTTCCGTCGCCATCGATTGTACCTTCCTTCTCTTTCTGTCCGGTAATATTCATTATAAAGTAAGCAACATCGCCTGCCGCAGTTGTTGCAACCTCGATGTAACCGTTCTTTGAGAGGTTGTTGAAGGTAAATTTAATGTCCGCAGCCGCACTTGCTATGCCTGTTGCATTTTTTGTGCTGATAACAAATTCAGCACCGTAATATGTCTTGCCCTTGTAGATTGCATAGGGCTTTGCGATGTACTCCGCATCGGCTGCAAGAGCATCGATTGTCACTTTACCTGCTGCATCAGCTGCATATTTTGTTCCGTCGACATATACACCCTTTTCTGTTGGTGAATATGTTGCATTTTCCTCAGCTGCAATGTTGGCAGTAAAGACTCCTGCATTTACAGTTGCCTCTTCGCACTGTATAAAAGGTTTTGCAGCAATATGTTCGGTTGCGCCTATATCCTCATAATCGAGGCTGTAATTTATCTGGAATTCGCACAACTGGCCGAGAGAAAGGTTACCCCATGAGTATACACCCTCTTCGTTGGGGAATATTTCCACTCCGTGGGTAATTACACTTGAAAACTCGAAAGGTTCGGCATCAGGCAGAGAGTAATATTCTGTCTTGTGGAGACGGAATCTGGCCTCAGACATTGTAGAGAGGTCCTCGAGATAGTAGTGGGGTTCAATACTCTTTGCAGTTCCATCCCACAAGGCTCTGATACCTTCGAGTGATGCTTCGGGAGCAAACACTTTTGCCGATGTGCTCACACCTTTCAGAAACGAATAATCGGCAAGGGCTTCGGGGGTAAATATATCTATAGAACTACCCGAAAAGGCATCTTCTGCTATTGTAACTACCTGAGAGGGGATTATCAACGATTTCATGCTATTGTTGCCGAAAGCCTGAGAGGCTATAGATGTAACAAGGCCGCCTATTTTCACATACACAATGCCGTCGCATCCATAAAAAGCCTTTTCGCCGATGGAGGTTACACGATAGTATTCTCCCTCGTATTTGAACTTATTGGCTATTGATATTTCGCCACTGTAGGTGTTACCCTCGGGAGTTTCGCCGGTGTATGTTACCGAAGCTGTCTTCGAATCAAGGTCGAGGTTGTAGAATACGCCTTTGTATTCGAACTTTACGGCTGATGCCGAAATTGCAAGCATTACAGCTGCAACCATCAATGTAATTTTGTGTAGAAGATGTTTCATACGCTTATTTGTTTTTTATTATTCGCTTATCCGTGCCGTACTTACAAAAGAGTACAATTTACCATTTTATTCTGCAAATATAATTATTTGCATCGATATTTTAAAGTTTACAAGCATAAATATCTTCTAATTTATAACAAGTATACAATTCGTTACAATCCTTCACAAACAGGAGGCTCAAGATATTTAAACCCGAGCCTCCTGCCACACACAAAATGAAATTTTTATTTATGGAAATCTCTATGATGACCACAGCGTCTGCAGTATGCTTTTTCCCACACATCACCACTCTTTGGGGAGAAACCGGAACAACTGCATCCCACAGTATACGTACAATGCTTGCCCTCGCAGGGCGCATCTCTCTCAGCATGAGATACGAAAGAACATAAGCCAACTACCATTGTTGCTGATACAACCATTACTGCAACTGCACAAATCATTTTTTTCATAATACAATACCCTGGTACGTGTCGGGCACAACTTCTGAGTTCTATTTGTTTTCTTTATCCTTAATGAGCCGAACATAAAAAAAGTAACCTATCGGAGAAGATTTTTTTTTAAAAAAAGAGAAGTGGATATTTTGATAACTACATTCGGCATCATACTAAGCAGCCTACTCCTTGTTTTTCTTCACATTGTCTCTCATTTTGGCCAACATCCAAAGACTCCGTATACTACCGATACTTTTTGTCAGCCGCATTGCAGCCCGAGTATCGTACTTTCCTGAAATAAAATCCAATATAGGTTCATTGAATTTACGTTTGTTGTCATTATTTTTATGTATCGTCATAATTAATAAGTTTATACTTTGCCTGTATAGAGTCAGGCAAAGTATAATTCCTATCATCGTCAAGCATTATATGCTTCAACAAATTGCACTATAGCACGATGTTTGATATTGTAGACATTGGCAACCGTTATCTCCATTTTTCTTGCAACTTCCTCTGCATCAAACCCTTCAACCAACATCCACTGCAATACCTGAACATACCGTTTATTGGACATTCTTGCGAATGTTGTATTCACATCCAATGCTATCTCCGCATCGAGACTCTCCTCAGCATCACATATCTGTACCTCTGTTATATCAACCACATCCTTGCCCAACAGACGTTCACGCTGCTTAAGGAAAAATCTCCAAGAAATACGGGTCACCCAAGTATTGAGACTGCAACCATTGACACTTCTGAATGTGTCCAGTTTGTGCCAATTGTCCTTGGATAGATAGATAAACAGCTCGTTAACCAACTCATCATAATCTACGTTACCATCCATCAACGAGTACTTTATATCATTGAGCATATAATTACAAAGCCCATAGAAGAAAGATTCGGTTATACGATTGTCGTTATTCTTCAAACCGGCGATAAATTCCGCATCAGAAATCTGTTTCCAGATATTGTCATTTACACTTCTCATAACAGTTATTTTTTTAAAAGATTCAACCTTTATGAAGAAGTTCGCCAATAAGTAACCTAGAAAATAAAATTATTTTTAAGAAAGTTTCTTTTTCAAATAATCAGCCGCAAAACTTAGACACTTCAGCATATGCCGCAATACAGAAGAAATATCCTCAGAGGTGCCGCAGAGATAGTCATAATTAACTGCTATACTGCCATTTCCCAGCAAAACGACCTTAACATATTTTACTTCCCTATTCACCTCATTGATAGCAGCGGCAAGGAATTCACTGTCGTATTTGTCGGATGCATCAAAGTGCGGGATGCAAATTCTGATCGTATCCGACGAGTCATCACCGGGAATATACACCATACGATGGTTATCATGCTCAAAGTGCCACCAGCCGATAGCTGCAATATAGTTCATATCCGCCACCAATGCCCCCAGCTTGTTAACGATTTCTCCATTTCTCATCATACAAAGATGTTGTTTAATAGTTAGTAATGTTATTTTGCTCATTCGTCTTTCCAAAGTTTTTCGTTGCAATCCGTAATTGCATGCCAACAGAGAAAGAATATGTGTCGTACTTCAATCCTTTTGTCATAGAGACCGTACCAAATTCCACAAAACCACCGAATCCGCAATAGATACAACTTAGTCTGATATTACAAGCAAACCTATTGATATGCCCGTCAAGACGTCTATCTGCATTTGTGTATAATATATTCTCCACATCGTCTACTCCATGACAAGCAGATATATTCCGGCGCAACGATGTTCTGCCGAGGCGGACTGCAGGCAATAATGTTGCACTGTATTCAATTTTGCCTGCACTATAAGAAACGCTTACAGGGAATGTTACGTAGAATACTGAGTATGAAGAGTTCCAATCAGCATCATCATAATCAAAATCAGCCGGTTGTTTGGAGTCCATATTTGCGATGATGTCTGCGTTGTTTGTGTTCATAAATGTCGCGATGGAGCCTTCATCGACAAAATATATATAATTTTTCTTGAAGTTCTGACAGTAGAATGCAAAACCAATTCCAGCGCAGAAATTCATTTTTTTGCGCTCATAGATGTTATACATCACCTCGAAAGAACCTTTCATTCCGAGTTGCGAATAGGCACCATCGTCATGGCCCAAATGATTGATACAAGAATTGATGACATTATCGCCATACATATTGATACCCATATTGGCAGCAAACTGCAAATGCCCCCATAAGTTACTATACCACTTAAAATCCGGCACTGTTTCCACAGTCTGAGACTCAGCAACTGTAAATTCTCGGGCACACACTCCCGAAGGGAATGCCATCACAACTGCAAGTAGCAATACCACCCAAACGTTAGAATAATTATTGTTTTTCATAACTTTTTTGACATTAATGATGGTATTGCAATAAAAGTAACCCATCGGCAAATTCATTCTATTTGCCGATGGGTTACTTTTATGCTCTTATTCCCAAACTTTATTAACGCGAACTCACATTATATCAAGAAACTTTTTTTTAATCCAACATCACAAATACCGCCCACTGGTCGGGAGAGGGATACAGTGTCCGTATTTGCAGCTTAGTCAAATTGAATGCCTTGCGTTTGTCCCATTTGTTCTTCTGAAGATTTTCATAGAACATTTTCATAAATTCGGAGGCCACTGTATCGTTTACCTCCCAAAGAGCCATTATCATAGTTCCTACACCCGCTTTCTTGAATGCACGTTGCAAACCATAGAGACCTTCGGGTGTTGCATTGCCCTGCCCTGAATGGCAAGCCGAGAGGACTACCAAGTCTGTATTGCTCAAATCGAGACGTGATATACTGTTTGCGGTAAGCACACCATCGAGCACCCCTTCGGGCAGCTCTTTACCTTTCCAACCGGCATTTCCTCCCGACATAATCATACCGGAGAGCAACATGGCATCACTATATCCACGCAGATAATCAACATCTGCTGCTGCTTCGGGAGTGTAGTAAAACCCGTGTGTCGCAAGATGCAGAATTCGCGGCGATTTTCCATGCATATTAAGGAATGACTCTTCGGTACCGTTCATTCCCATATATGGAGTAACCTTGAAGTTTGAGCCTTTGAGTATCTCTGCTACTTTCTCAACTTCAGGGCCTGAGGCGGCAAGTTCCTTAAAGTCGGAATTACCGCGGACGGCATCACTATTGCCACGCACAGCCATCAGGTCAGACACATCGTAAAGTTTGGAATTTTCGGCCATCTGCGATGGTTCAAGGTCGTATTGCAGACCTCCGTACAGAACTGCCGATGCATTATTTTTCAATTTGTCTGACTTATTTTTTTTCAGAAGTTCGCGGGCTGAAGACAATCGCACGAAATTGTAATGCTCGCCAAGCAATGTTCCATCTTCGAGCGGCAAGGACTCAAGACTGACGCGGAACAGCAACTGCGACGGCACATAATAGACGGTGGAACCCTCGTCTATGTGCTCCTTTATTGGATTCCACAGCAATTTGACTACCTCTGAAGCAAAATCTTCTGTATCATAAAACAGATGAGGGGCATCAGTTATGCCTAAAGAGTCTATCTGTGATTCGGCAAAAACGTATTTCAACAACGGAAACTGCTGCTGTTTGTCTACGATGTAGACTGCGTAGCGTCTGCCATTTTCTTTAGAGAAATAGTCTGTAAAATCAAGCAATGTTTCATTCTTGCCAAGTTTTGCTTTCACAGCATCATAATCCACATCCATGAAGGCTGTTATATCGCCAAATGATTTGCATCTGTCCATCAGCTTTTTCTCCAGTCTGTTCATCTTGTTGGTGGCTGCAAGGATGCTGTCTGCATACAGGGCATAGTTATTCTCCCACTCTTTTATTTTATTGTTTATGATGGAGATTTGCATATATGTCTGTTTGTCGGCCTCGTTGCCCTCTTTTTGGACTATTTCGTAAACCGAGCGTTCCGAATCCAACAGGAATGCTTTGGAGAGCAGAAGAGCATCGTAGCAGGTGCGGGTGTATTCCGTTTGGCAGAGCCCGGCTTTAAGCGCAAAGGGTGTCATATTTGTATGCAGGGATGAGAGCGGTTCCCAAAAACCTTCGCGCTCTGCGGCATTCATATATGGAAGGCGCTGTCTGAGAACCTTCTTGAGCCTTGCTATAGCCGATGTATAGTTGTCGCAGCCTTGCTTCATGTGTCCGGCAAAGGCTTGTGCGTTTGCAAGATATATACAGGCTCTTATATAATTCAGATTATCCTCTCCGTATATAGCCTTAATGCCTTCGACATACTTATTGTAATAAAATTCCGATTTTTCGTAATTTTCAAGTTTATGCTCTGTGCCGCCAAGATTTGAATATAGATCTGTTCTTTCGCTATCAGAGTCCGGATACTTCGTTGCCATTATATCATCGGCTTTTTTATAGTAGGCAAGAGCCGATGCATAATCTTTTGTCGCATAATAATAATCGCCACTGGTCGCGTACAATTTACTCAACATTCGTGGCTCGCTTAGCGACAACGAATTCAATTGCTCCAAATATTCAGAGCATCTCTCAGTATCACCTCTTTTAATACATATTTCTGCTTTTAATATATATGTCAAGTAGTTTGCGACACTAATTTCATTATTTTCGAGCGACCGGCACAAATAGTCGTCTGCTTCATCGTAACGCTCCATATTGTAATACAGAAAACCCAAGTTGTAGTTAACCAAATAAAGGTTTCCTTTGTTTCCATCAGCGCTTTGCCTTAGAGCTACCCCCTCGGCTTTTTTGAACCATAGCTCTGCAATTTGGTACTGTCTTTGTTCTTGCGACACTTTGCCTTTGTGGATGCAATATTCAAAGATAGCATCTATGTTTTTTGTTGTCGCATACAGTTTGTCCATCATTTGAGAATAATAGGACTTTTTGTCCATATTTCCGACATTATCAGCCAAGCGATACAACTGCGCAGCCACCTCCATTTGCTTGTCGTCGGCATGGATGGTTTGGATTAAAGCTAATGCCTGCTCGTAGTATTCTATGGATTTGGAGATTTGGTCTATGTGTGAATATATAGACGCTATTTGCTTGATAACATATATTTCATTGGAGGTTTGCCCTTGTTCTTTATATTCTTTTAATGCATTCTCGTAGCATACTAGGGCATCATCGTATTTTTCCGATATAAAATGTAATGCTCCTTCCATATACCACAAATACGGTATTTTTGGCAACACTTTTTGCCTCACCTGCTCACTGGCATATGGCAATATTTCCAGGAATAATCCACGCGCTGCCACACAATCCGAACTATTATTTTCCGCATTTTTTAATAATTCACAAGCCAATCCGTAGCCATTAAGGACATACTGGCTACGGATAAGTTCTTTTTCATCATCGCCAAAGTCGCCTGCAAGCATACTTTTTGCCAAACTATAGCCCTCTTTATATTGTTCCAAGTCGAAATAGCATGAACATATCAATATTTGGCACATGACATATGCTTTACGTTCCTGCTCGCCGGAGTGATTCTTCAGATGTTTGCTTGCATCTGTATACACTTTGATTGCTTCGGAGTATTTTTTTTCCTGCTTCAATGCCGAAGCGCGCTTCAACATTGCAAATACTTCATCCCCGGTAAGTGTCTGGGCCGCCAAACGGGGGATTGCCAACATGCCGACAAGCAGTAATAATACAAGTCTATTCATTTTCATTGATACCCTCATTGTTTTTTTCATTGTCAATAACAGTGGTATCAACGGAATTTGTATCACCGGGAACCGTACCGTTGGGGACATCGCCTGAGGGATCGAATATCTCGATATCCTCTATTCCGCGAATACCTTCTTCATCGAATGAAGAGTCCATAAAATATGTATTCACCGTAAAGAGTCCCACTGCCAATATTGCGGCAATGCCTGAGGCCCACAGCAAGACACGTTTCAGCGTTCTCTTGGGAGAGCCAGGCATATAAGCCGGTGCAGGGGATGAGTCGGCAGTGCCTGTGGCAGCTACTATGTGCCGTTCGTCGTACATCAGTTTCATTTCCCGGATTCTTGCCAGCTTCTCCTCGCGTGATGTTACGGCACGCTTTACATTACGGGTAAATTCAAGCTGTTCCTTTTTTGCATCATCCGAATTGACCTCTGCTTCAAAGCGGTCCCTATCCTCGACAGACATCCTGTCGAATATATAGTCATCTATTCTATCCTGAAAATCTTTATTCATATCCCAAACTTAAATATCCTTAATGTATCTGTTGTATGTATCGTTTGCCACTTCGCGAAGATTCTCCATACATTTGTATTTCTTCGTCTTCAGGGCATTTTTCGATTCTATAGAGGGAATTTCTTCCAGAATTTTATCAAGATCCTTGCCCTCATAGTAGAATTTCGTGAGTATTTCATAGCAACGTGCTGGCATATGGGAGATTACATGTGCCAATATTTCCAGTTTGATATTGTCGCTATCACCATATGTCATCTCCAGATACTCCTGCTCGTCGAAGCCGTCGCTCTTGATTTTCTTGCCCATTTCTGTTTCGGGGTCGGCAGAGAATGGGTGTTCCCTTACCCATTCCAAGTACTTCAACCGTGCTATTCCCATGAAATAGGTTCTGATGCTTCCGCATAGAGGTTTTCCGTCCTTTCCCTTGACAACATTGTCTTCAACATAGATTTTCCCACATTCTATATTTTCCCAGAACTGTATGAATGAGTCCTGAAAAATATCTGCCACAGCATCTTCGGTGGCATAAAATATGCTGCGGTATTTCTCATAATAATATCGGTAGCAATACTCATACAACTTGTATTGCAACAGACGGTCGCCATTGTACATTCCGGCAACCATCCGGGCCTCTTTGCATTCTTGTGTCTCTAATCTTATTATTGCCATATTATCTTAATATGTCATTTATGTTGTACTTTGTTGTTTCGCCGGTCATTTCAGGTTTTTGCATACGACCGCTGGTATTTTTTTTTACGAATATGCGTATCTTTTTAAAAAAGTTCTCGTTGGTACCCAAGTCGCCATTCTTCAAATTCTGGTGGATGGCGTAGGTGAGCTTACCCACATTGCCTATTTTAGGGACATTTATCTCGACATTTACCTGATTGCTCGTACATGCACTCAGTGTAATCCAGCGTTCGTTTTCCGCTGCCGGCTCGGCACTTTCCTCAGCCGGTTCTTCGAGGTATGACTTCACGGCTTCGAATATATACCCTACTCCTCTTAGCGTCTCTTCCGGACTTCGTGTGGCGGTACCACTGAAGCAGGCATCTATCACCACCAGCATCTTGCCGCCATCGCCAATCCTATCGCGGATGTTGTTCAGCAGACTGTTCACTTCGTCATCGACGAGGTGTTTTTCGCCTCTGTCCTTCGCACAGGGTTTGAGATAGGCATCATACGGCACCCAACATTCATCCAGCGTATCCTTCTCGTCTTTGTTAATATCCTTCATTGGCTGGCCATGACCGGAGAAGTGGATGTATACTATATCGTTGGGGTTACAGTCACTTGCCAATTTACGGAATGCCGACGTTATACCGACCTTTGTAGCCTGCTTGTTTACAAGAGTGTCAATCTGGCTGTATTTTGCTTTTTTGAGATATTCACAGACAATCGGAACATCCTTGTCGCCGTTTATCTTGCTCCACTCCTTGTCTTCGTATTGGCCCAGACCTATTACCAGAGCGCGTTTTGTTTGCGCTGACACCGATACGGGCACAAGAACCATTGCCAACAGCAGAAATATAGTATATATGTTTTTCATACTCTCATTATGTTTTAAATTTTAAGAACTTCTCCTTCGCTTCGCGCAACGATTATTGCGCTGCAGCTGACGCTGTATGCATTGAGCAATGTCTTTGGCATATCGCACAGGATGTCGACAACCATAAACATTCCTATGTAATCGGTGGGCAAATCCATTGCCGTCAGAAGCATTGTCAGCACAACTACACCGGCCATAGGAACGCTCGGTGCGCCCAGCACCGTCACTATGGATGCTCCGATGAGCGACATCTGCTGCGCCGCAGTCAGATCCACGCCGACAGCCTGTGCCACAAAAATGACCGCCACACACTCGTAGACGATGGTACCTATTTTGTTGAATGTAATGCCGAGGGGTACCGTAAAACTTGCTATATTGTTCGACACACCCATCTTCTCACGCGCATCTGTGATAATCAGTGGCAGGGCGCTGTATGATGAACTGGTGGAAAATGCCACCATCAATGCCGAATATATCTGCTTCAGATGCTTCAGCGGGGAAACCTTTGCCATAATCCCTACCATCACCGGAAGCAGGATGCCGCCCATTACTATGAGCGAAATCCACACAACAAGGACGAAGAAAGCAAAACTCTTGAAACACTCTTTCAAAGCACTCACATCGCTGGCCTGCCTTCCAACCAGTAACATCACCACTGCAAATATTCCGACCGGCGCAAACCGAACGATAAAATTGGTGAGGGACATTATCACATCGTTCAATGCTTCGAAGAGGTTGTTTATCGTCTTTTGACGATCTGTGTGTATCTTGGTGATAAAGTATCCGAGCAGCAACGAGAAAAAAATTATCGGCAGGATGTTGCCGGTGCTGAATGCTTCGAAGATATTGTCAGGTACAATGTCGACTATCCTATCCATGAGGGTTGACGGTTCGGCAGCGTTGTCAACAGTCGTCTTCACTACAGTTCCTTGCGGAGCTACAATATTGCCGTCGACCACAACATCTTCTGCCAAGAGAAGATTGACTGTTCCCGCGCCGCTATCGACATAAGTTTCTTCGGCCGACACATCGACTTTATGCGTGTTATACCCCGGACGGAGCAAGTTTGTAACCAATACACCGACAATTGCAGCCATAATAGCCGTAACCGCAAAATAGAGAAATGTTTTAAGAGCCACCCTACCCATTGATTTCGTGTCGGCTACAGTGGATATTCCTAACACTGTCGACAGGAAGACCAATGGGATGACTATCATATTTATGGCTCTCAGGAATATTTCTCCTACCCCATCAATAAAATTACCCCATACGCCAACACTGTCGCAGAATGCAAAACCACACACGGCTCCAAGCACAAGAGCGATGCACATTTGCCAATGCAGAGCTATTTTTATTGCTTTCATACTACCTGTTGTTCAAATGTTTGAGCATTGTCTCTGCTGCTTCCCGGTTATACCCTATGACATTGACATAACGTTTAAGAGCCTTGCGCAACTCTGCTGTCTGATTGGTCTGTCCAAGAATCTGTATGCGTTTCCATTGCAAATCGTATATGTCTGCCCTGGCATTGGTAACTTCGTATTGTTCATCCTCAGACAAATATCTGTCGAAGTACGCAAGTGAGGGTAAATTTTTACTCTTTGCCTCTATCAACGAATCGACCATGCGCAATGCCTGTTCCTGTCTGCCGGCACCAATCAGTTCGTCAATTTCCAGAGTGAGCACTCCCCCCCTAGCGCCGCCTTCGTCGGCAAACTGCAACGATAGAGGCGAGAAGAACATTACGGCAAGAAGTGCCAAAATCGCGACACTCGAACCTCCGACAAGATATTTTAGGTCTTTGTACATAGTGTTACTGTAGAATACGTTTTATTTCAGAAGGGGTAAAGAGACTACACCCAAGCGAGCAACGCTCTGATGATTATCAGTACTCCTATAATTTTCAGTATTGTTGCAATTATACCACTGAGACCTATCCAAGAAGGTACTTTGTCTATTAAAATCCAACCGATTAAAATCTGTACGGCTGTGCTGATAAGAAGATTGATTGTAAACATATTTTCGTGTTTATTTGTGTTTGCTTTAATTTAAAATCTGTTCATATTCCGTTGGTACAATTAACCCGCCAACGGTTTATGTCAAAAAGTTGCAAAAACACTTAATTAAAGCACATCGGTTAACATATTATTTTTTGGTTGTATGCAACATACATACAAAGGTCGTAAAGTTATAGGAAATATGCAAGCAATTCCACTAAATATTGTAAGGCATCCCACAACAGGATGCCTTACAATATTTAGTTATAAGTCTCAATATAATTCTACCATTTTTTCAAGCCATGTTTTTCTGGTCCATGTCCGCATTTGTGTCCGTACTTGTCAGTGTTTGAACAATTACCCTCGTATGTACCATTCAAGTGTTTGTATCCCCAATAACCCGAACAAGAACATTTGCTACATCTGTTTTTTGTCTTGACAAACTGACGAGAAGCATTACCGCTCGCACTATTACTTAGTGACTGGGTAGATAAATTTCCACTTGAAGCATTGTTCACTATGATGCTTTGGGAAGCATCTGTTGTCTTTGCATTTGTTTTCGATGCCGACTTCTCATTTGCCGAATCTACAGCATTGCCACATGATATTACAAACAAAGCAAACATCATGGCATAAAAGCCTTTAAAAAAACAAAAAAACATCTTCCTATTACTTGTTATTTATTGAACATCCTACTACAAAAACACCTTACTGACAGTATGTAAATTGTATATTATTATGTCTTGCCAATTTATTTCCGCTATCGTCATTGATTATTATGTCAAAAGAAAAATTAGCCATTCCGGAACCTACTAAATACAAGCCTGAATACGGCACGAATAAAGTAAAATCATCGTAACGCCCAGGATCATGGTTTACATTTCCATAAGCATTGTATGTAAGATTACCACCATATTGATTTCTCAAAGGAGTAGAATTATCACCGTAATAAAATGCAGCAATAACATTACAACGCCTACCTTTCATTCCATTTATTGAAAACTTTACATGGATACACATTCCTTTATACCAACCATTCATTTGATTATGGTCAACCCAAATGTTTTCAATTTCGGCAGAGGGGCCACTGTTTGCATCCTGTGAAATGTCAATTCTGATTTCTTTTCCCGCAGCTTTAACTTTCATATAATCCGACCTATCATCTGAGTTAGGATTCGATTCGCAAACCAATGTAAACGAAGTTGATGTCTTTTTTGATATTTTACACCATGAAGGCACACCCCAAGTTTCAAATGAATCAGCGCTGGTATTTACATCAAAGGTCTCCTCTCCGCCGTTTTCTCCAAATTGCACAGTTTTATCAGACGTTGTACCATCTATTTTCAAATATGATTCACTTGGAATAAAACTAAAAGACTCATACCCACTTCTAAACAACTCAGTTGATTCCGATTTGGATTTATCCCACACAAGAACTTGTACTTTCAAAATTCTTGCATTTACGCCACTCTGATGCAGTTCTGATTTTGGAATAGTAACCTCCAAATCGGTATAAGTAGAATTCTCATAACTAGGTTTTATATCTTTACCGACAGAGACATAACCATCAGTAGTTGTATATAAAGAGTTCAAATCTTTCAATTCATTGCCATCAGCATCATAAAAATAGCACACTACTCTTCCATCCTTGTCTTTCATATTACTTATGGAAAAAGTAACCTTAACAACAAGATTCTCGCCCGATGTTTCGATATTGACATCATCAAATTCACCGGATGCCTTTTTTGTGCTTCCCGAAGGAGTCAAACTTGGTTTTTTAGACTTACCATCAGAATACACTCCTGACAACCATTGAGGATGCTGTTCTTCCGCAGCGTAATCGCCAGCATATTTTGTTGTATTAATGGCTATTTTATTTAAAAATGAGGACACAGAAAAGCTACTTGTTCTTTCATCTAATGCATCCTTGAATCCTCTTGTAAAATATCCCAATCCGCCGGTCGGACAGAATGATCTTTGCCCCTTTTTGCTACTTGACATCAAATAATCGCCGCTTGATTCCGCAAATAAAGTTTGTAATTTTGTATTATCGCCCTCAAAAGCATCATAACTTCCAGTGTAGTTTCCTGCATTTGATCTACTTCCATATACCGCATTACAAGCTTCTGCTATTACCATTAACAAGCGATGCGGTTTGCCTCTTAACGTATTATAAATATCCAACAAGGGTTTTGTTCTCGAAGATAAAGCATCTCCTCGCAAACCTAACGTCAACGTGGGAAAGTCATTACTGTCCTGATTAAATCCATGACCTGTATAATAAAAGAATATAGCATCATTGCTGTTTGTTTGCAAATCATTAATAACACTATTCAGTTTATTCTTTTGGAAATCCTGCCCATAGAAACAATATGTTTTCACGTTCAAAGTTGTATTCTGTTTAACCATAGGTATAAAATTATTTATAAAATACCTATTTGCCTCTTCCGAGCTTTTTCCGACTTCAGAATCGTTTGTATCTGCAAAATAAATAAAGTGCAATGTTTTGCTTTGAGCGTAAACACCACTACAGAATGCTACACACAAAAACAAACAAAGAATTAGATTATATTTTATACGGTCCATCTTAATCACAATCATATATTAATCTTCAAAAGGGTCTCCAGATTGAGTAATATTAAACTGAGGCTTTTGTCTACCTTCCGTATATTTTAATGTCAATTTTGATATATCATTGAGCACTACATCCCAAGTTGGATGTGTTGTAGACAAGCGGGAAAGAACTTGCCTAAAACAATTTCCATAGTAAGCCCCATACTGCAAATGACTCCAGGAATATTGTCCTTGCTTGCTGGCAGACATCATTATCGATTTTTTCCCTTTAAAACCTGTAAAGAGATTTTTCAGAGCATTATCATTATCATCCATAGCATCATACGACGCTGTAAAATCATAAGCAGATGTCAACTGCTTGTTGCAGCAATCAGCAATACACAATACCAACTTAGCATTACGAGAGACATTTTTCAGTTTCTTCATTATGTCAATTTGCCTATAATTTTTGTCCAACAGATTCAAAGTCGGCCAAATATCCGACTCATCGTTATACCCGTGCCCACTATAATAAAATACAACAATGTCATTCCGTTCTACATTCAATCCGTTAATCTTCGAATTTATATTACTTGCTGTAAATGTATTCGGCGTACACTTGACAGGAGAATATTTGTAACCAATATTATTGGCAACATCACCCCAAAAATTGTACATATTCTTCATATCGGCTCTTCTATCCACCTCACGACCCTGTTCCTGTTCGTTTACATAGAACAACGCATGAAGCTTTTGAGAATAACACGATGGTATACTAAA
The DNA here is from genome assembly GCA_015060835.1 of Bacteroidales bacterium. Taxonomy (GTDB): domain Bacteria; phylum Bacteroidota; class Bacteroidia; order Bacteroidales; family Bacteroidaceae; genus HGM04593. The sequence goes on along the minus strand of SUXT01000001.1, from coordinate 57,580 downwards.
CACCAATAAGGCCAAAACAATGTATTTTCGCAACATAATCAATATTTTTTTATGTATTTATCATTAGGGAATATCGTTTGGATATAGTTCGCAAACGCTTTATGTGAGGGAGATATATCCAATGTGTACTCTTTATCCTTATGATATATTTTAATATCATCACAATATAAAGCAACAAGAACATCTACATATTCACCATCCTTGGAAAAACGACACGCATAATCGGGTAAGAATGTTGAATTTTTAACGACATCACTTTGTTTATAACTCGATGAAGCCACAAGAATATCCTTTATTCTCTTTGAATTTTCAGTAGAAATACGGTCGCATGATTCAAATATAGTAAAACCATGCATCAGTTTTCCCTTGTTACCCATAGGATCAATCAACATCACGCTTGATAATTCCCAATTCTTAATAGCATTAAATATATACTCCGAAGTTTTATCTTTTAAATATGTGGAACTATTTTTGTCGGGAGATGGCGGGAAAAGAACATCTTCTTGTTTTGTTTCCTTCATATCACTCTTTATTGAATAGTTTTTAAAAATTTCTATTACCGCATCAATATTTACAGAATCCTGTTGCGAATATACATCAGATGTATAAACTTTGTCATTTTTAAGCAAAGTAATGTGTGCTTTTCTCGATTTAGTATCTATATACAAGCAATAACGAGGACTCAACCCCTTACTTGTTTTAACAAATCCTTCTACATACACATCCGGAGAGTAATACAAAGCATCTATAGTCTTATATCTCCATGTTTTTGTACATTCCAATGGTTTGGATGCCAATGTACTCAATACTACGGAATCCAAAAATACTGCATCTGCATAATGCAAGGGGGCAAATGTTTCTGTTATATTATATAATGTCTCTCTTTTTAATAAATCGACAACATCTGTCTTCTTTATTTCATGGGGAACAAAATATACAGAGTCATTATTTGTCAAACGTTCTATCTTTGCATAATTCTTTTTTACTCCGCATTTAGAAAACGGGACAGCTGCCATAAAAAACATTGCAGATACGACAAGTAATCCAAACGAAACAATTTTTCTCATAAAATTCATAGTACATTAATTTGGTTTAACAATTTATGTATTTATGTATGATTTGTAAAATTAGTAACCCCGCAATAATGATTTTAACATTTCTTATTACGTGTCATCCTTGATTATAAGAAGCTGTTTGAATTTTATTTTCATAAGATAGGCTGCGCCTCGGAATAATATTCAAGTAAACTTGATATTCTTCTCTCGGCTTGCACTATCTTTCGGAATTATTTGAGAGCTATTTTGAGTAGATTTTCTTTCACATTTTGCAGGGAATAGCGGGCTATTTCCAAAAAATAAGAAAGAAAAGATGCCAAAAGCTGTGATTAAGCGAGCGCAATGTGAACTTTTTCACAAATTGCAAAACGAGTAAAAGCAACTTTAATGACATTAAATAGACTCAATCGACGCCAAACCTCAGCCATACAAGCAAACTTGTATGGCTGAGGTTTGAAGGAGAAAAACTCCGTTAAATAAGCCGAAATGAACATCGCAAATATAGTTTTCTTTCAAGAAAATTCAAACAGTTTCTTATTATCTCAATTTTTTCCAAACCCACTTGCCTTTTTCATAAGGATAACTGTCCCACTTATAAGAACAATCATAATATTTACCTCCGGGATATTGAGTTTGCCAATCCAGATTCAACCACTTGTGTTGTCCGTCTATTCTGTAATTCAGATTTTGTATATTATACTCAGGGAAATATTTACATATAACACTATAGACTTCATTTTCATCAAAATTGGATATATCAACCTCGGTAAAAGCATGTCCACCACTGGAATTATAACCAGTGTTTATACAAGCGCGACCTCCAACTGCAAGTATACATGACGCCATCAAAACTGCGTAATCGTCGCAATCACCAATTAATGAACCATGAATTGTTTCTGATGCACGAGCGACATATTCAACATCTGCGGGATCGTTGACATAACTCCATTTCTTATAGCAATATGCAAAAATTTCACATATCTGTCCTGGATTGAAGCTACCAGGTGAACGTGCAGCAAGTTCATTTGCAAATTTTTTTGTATATGGCAAATTAAAGTCACAAGCCTCCTCAAGCATCTCCAAATTCATACTTCCATCATTATACCATGCACTATGCTTGCGTTCAGAAGATGGTATATACGGATCGAGATATATCTCCTCCTCCTGATAATCTATGACTGGTTTAGGAGTTGGGGTAGGCTCAGGTGTCAAAGCTCTTCGCCCTGACTCGGCATATTTTCTGAATGAATTCAGACTATCATTCAAATATGAGTTCTCTTCGAGATTAGAATAGCGATTTTTGAGTAACGATGCGTTTATGCACACATTGTCATCTTCAACAACAGCGTAAGCATATACCGTAGAGGTTTTGTCAATAAGATCGGGATTAAAGAATGCAGTTTTATCGGGAACCAACAACAAACTTTTTCCCATCAATCCCTCCAGTTCGATTTTACCTTCGTTAGTACTATTAACACCTATAAGATGCACAGTTGTTCCATTATTCAATTCTACGGTATTACCATCCACTACAGAAGCTATTTTCAGATTCTGCTCCGGCCAGATCATAACTACCACCAAAATAAGAACACAAATGTAAATTAATATTTTCTTCATTCAACTAACATTTAATAAGACATTTTTTTTGAACTTTCCAATAATCCGGAGCTTCAAGATGCAAAACACCATAATCATCTTTACTTATATACAAGTCACACAAAGAATCAACCACCCCTTCAATGTCGCATACGGGTTCAAGATTATGCGGCTTATCATATACAAGTTTGGCAATATTTTCTTTATTAGGATAGAAATATGCTATCTTATTGGCTCTGTCAATTTCAAGTATATATAAGGTAGAAATACTTTTTTCGGTTCTTTCGTTCATCACTTCAAAACCACTACCCGAAGGTGCACCCAAAAAGCGTATTTCAAACTCACTTTCGACTTTTACGTCTGCACCGACTTTCTCTTCAGGGGCACATTCGTGTATTGGCTCTTTTTCTTCAGAAGCAGGAATTGTGCATGATGTCTCTATACTCTCATTTACATCACACGCTTGATTTAATGCCGTTTTTATAGATAACGACATCTCTTGCAAACTGTCAGACAGTTTGCCCAACACAAGCTTTAAAGTTTCAAGTTTCTCCTCAACCGAATCAATTCTATCAAACAAGCCATTCAGAGTTTTATCAATATCTCTAAATTGCTTTTCTGCAGTTTCATTCTCATTAATAAACATTCCCATAATTTGTTATTTCATATCAGACTTTGATACCATTCACAGTATCAAAGTCTGATATATATATTATTACTTGGCATAACCTGCTTTAACCAAGTCCATTGACAATTTCTGCATAACCAAAGCTATGTATTGGAAGAAGAACGAATCTGAAATAATACCATTATCAGGTAGATTCAATTTCGGATCGCCAGATACATAGTCAATAGCCTCCTTCACATGTTCTATAGTTCTTACAGGACTTGCTGTTGTATATACCTTATCATAGAAGTATTCAAAGAACTTATTGACATTTTCCTTAACAGCTTCCTTGTAACCGTCTTTATTATCAACAACGGCATAATCAACAATCGGGTCAACTCTATAAGAGTGGGCGCAATCACCAAGCATTACCACTCTATTAGTAGCAGACTCCCTGTTTGTAGCCAATGTACCTTGACTCAAGCCCAACAATGCACCATTTACAGTTGCTGCCTTAGGTTTAGGATTGCTGCATATATTTATTTTGTCAATTTCATTTATTGTTCTATCTTCATAAACAGCAGCGAAGATGTTTCTTATCATAGAATCCTTGGCTATATTAAGTTCAAATTGTTTAGAGCCATTACCGGTCAGATATATTGTATCAGGAAGTTCATCAGGAGAATAAATTTTGCACAACTGAGCCACATGATATATTATGGCTGCATTATGCAGTTGCAACATAAATTGCGCTGAATCATTTTGAAAAATCTTCACAAAATCATATTCTGCCTTAGCGAAACCATAATTCATAAGAGTGCATATAGAATCAGAAGTACTGATTTTTTTCTCCTCCATTTCGGCAGAATTGGGGTTGGAACCTATACCACTGAAAATTCTCTGTTTTATAACAAACCTCTTTAGTAATGTACCGTCCATTTGATCTCCTTCTGAGACTGTATTCATACCTGATGCCAAATACAAGGCGTTGCCGGCAAAACCGAATGAAGTAACGAATTGGACATTATTATTTTTGTATCCTATTACATCGGTTGAGCCACCACCAATATCCAACAAAACTGTCAAATGGTTTATAGCTCCCGGATTATTTATACACGCATAGATAGGAGAACGGGATTCATTTGTATACTTAACATAATCATCAATATTATTGGCGACTGTTGGGTTAATATATTTTTTGTATGCCTCTTTCCACGCTCTATCGTATTCATCACGCAATGAACTCGAGAATGATAACGGATACGACCAGATTATTTTGCATAGCGTCAAATCATGCCCACTGCAAATCAAGTGACAACGGACGATGAACATCAATTCAGACAAGAAAGCCTTGAAAGCCGCCTCGAATACTTCATTTTTAACGAGAGTACCCTTATTATTGCGCTTTTCATACCATTTAAAGTCGCTTCCATTGCTTATCAAATCATATACATTCGCACCACTTCCTCCGGTTCTTATACCTCTCTCATAATATGCAAAAGGTATAGCAAAATCTATCAACGGAGATTCTTGGGCATTAGGATCGAATTGAGGGCGACCACAATTCCTGCGCAAGAAATTTATAACAGTCGGAATTGGGAAACTATAATTATCACCGTTTGGATCAATGCGTGAAGGAATAAATTCGTTCAACTGAGAAGATAGCCATGTATCTACGGGCTTATTATCGAAATCACTTACCCGCAAATACAAATCTTCCCTATTCTTTTCCGGTGCTGTTGCCAAATCTGCTTGTTCACACTTTTTATTCATGAATGTAAGTTCATTCCATTCGACATTACCGCTATGATGCGTCGAAATGGGAATAATATCTTTTTCAGCTATGGTACCGCCACCGAAAGGCCTGCGACTATATGCAACGTAAGTATTGGATGTACCCAAGTCTATAGCCACAGTAACTTCTGTATTATGATCAACTGCAATACTTGCGCCATCATTGGCTTCCCCGACCATGCGCAGATTGGGAATAATAAGCGATGTTAATCCTGAAACTTCAATTTCGGCAAACTCAAGGATATTCGTTTGTATATTGATGTCGTGATACTCGCAATTGACACCAAATTCTTGGTTATGGATGTTATTAGTCTTATTTACTTTCGTTTCTGTTTCAAGCAATGGATTTATACCATTTGCATCCTTTTTATAAAATTTAAGTGAATATTTATCAAAATGATTATAGAATAACACTTTGTACATATTGGCAAATTGAGTAGACTTCACAAACGGATAAATACCGAATGCAAAAGGCTTCATATCATCACCTTGGAATACCTTGCCATTAGGATAGCAAGCATCACCGGCTGTGTACTCACGACGCAATGTTATAGTTCCACCATTCAACAAAGTTATTTTAAGGGTTGCTACATATTTACTATGATCCCTTTTCTCTATTCTCAAACCGTTACACAACTCGTCTACTGTAAAGAAGTCAAGAGCTCCTCGTTTTATTGGTAAAAGACAACGTTTGTATGCCTTACAATCTTTATTTATATCTACGTATGGCACCGATACATAATTGTCATTTATATCATACGTCAAAACAAATAGCGCATCTGACAAAATATCATTTACACCATACCACGAAACCAACTGACCGTTAAATTGGCGTTCATTTAATTTTGTAGCATAATCCTGTTCCGTTATTGCAAAATCAACAGGAGGGGCAAGATAAAGATAATATTTCAAATATGAACAATCTATTCCGCCCGGTCTGATATACAGATTATCTTTAACTTGAAGCAAATGTTGCCCGCCAATGTTAAACTTAAGGTATTGCCTTTGATTTTGGAACGGGTTCTGGTCTATGGTTGCTATTTGATTTGCGTCCAAGCTATTCTTTACATATATAAACAAATTCTTAAATATATGACACAAACCTGTATGAAACAACAAAGAGTACATGAATTCACGGAATTCTGATGTGCGCTGTCCAATTTCTCTTATATGATTAGGATTTGAGCTAAGAATATTGTTACCGTTAATCACCAGATCCCCTATGTTACAATTGGCTGTAGCAAAGAATCCGGTAAGCGGCGATGTTGACGCAAAAACCTTTCCTTTATATTTAAACAGATACAACGAATTAAAATCAAACAAATATTGATTTACATGTTTGTCATTTCTGATGTGATCCAAAACGCTCACATATTCATCGCGATATAAATCCAACGTTGAAATATACGCTTTAAGTTTAGGGTTAGCATTCAATAATGCCTTTTCCTCTACATTTGTAGTATTGGTTCTTACAAGATCTATCTTTTCTACCGAAACACCCTTTTCTTCCAAGTCTTCTGCATCTGAATAAAACAACATCTCGAAAATATCCAGACAATGGGACAATGCTATATTATAATCAAGAGACAGAGCTATGGGCGGCTCACCATTTGCACTACCACTGTTTGCTTCCCTAAATGCAAGGTCTGTTATATGCATACGAGCATAAGGTGAAGGTATAGATGTTATCCTTCCATTATCTGGACAAACTACTCTGTTTTCCTCTCTATCGAAATAGGTTGAATTATAGGGGTTATAATTGCCACCCAAATTGCTATCGTATATTTTAAAATCGCCGTTTAAACCATCTTGTTGTACGGCTTTCATTCCAAATTCAAATTTATTCATAATGGTCTAACCAATTTTATAATTCTATACAATTCTTTTCCAACACATTATCCAATGCCTTTGATATTATTTTCAACAAAATAGACAATGTTTTCGCAGTATCTGCTTGTTTTATTCCTCCTGGGTAAAGTTGATTATAGGCATTCTGCATTTCATTTGCGATATCAGCTTTTACAGCAGCAAGAGTTTTCTTGAAAAAACCTTTTAATTCAGATTTTGCAATACCAAAATTTACCTCGTCCTCTTTACGCTCAGAATAGAATTCTTTAGTAATGTTATCGCCGTTTACATTTTGTGCCGAACTATTGAAAAGCAAAAATGGTCTGCTTACTCTATCAGAAGAGAGTTCACTCATCCACTTATCAAATTCTCTAAACAAATTGGCAATTCCCCACGCTTGTGAATTTGCACTGCTTTGTCCGCAAACCGAAAGTCGGAAAGGCTCATTGAACCCAGTTCTATCACAGTAATCTTTCCTTATATCTATCGCCCACTTCAAAAATGACTCACCCGACGAATAGAACATCTCTTTCAACATTCTGAATTTAACTAAAGACTTTGCCAAATCAGAATTATAGATTCCTGAAACATTCGAATTATTTTGGTCTGTAAATCCCCAGATAGGAGACTTATATTCTATTTTATCCAAATGTGTAGCCATAGAAAAATCAATAACAGAGAGTGCAGACATCATTTCTACGATATGGTAAGGATTATCCTGTTTTTCACCACCGACACAATGATGGAATGTATCCAGTTCCTGACTATTGCCGACATAATATAAACAGTCATAATCATACTTCATATAATCATCATAGTACATCAAGGCGGCACGAGTTTTTGCGACAAAGGAACCGGATTTTACATCCCATTTTTTTGTATCAAGATCGGGATGCTTATCGCCTTGCTGATCTGTATTAAAATAAGGTAATACAGCAATGCCACCCAATATAGGTTTTTTAGCCGGAGGCAACGATTTTAATTTATTTATTACCAACGGAAGCCCGGCAGCTCCTGTGCCACCAAAAAGAGAACCTATAACTATAGCTCCATCATTAGCCGAGATATTAGCCAAAATTTTTCCAAAATCTGTACTACCATCACCATCCAACGAAAGAGAATTCAAGACTATACTTCCTATATTGGGATTACCAACAAAACCGACACTCAACGGCATATTCAAATCGTCATCAGTGAAAAGTAGATTCATTTCCTCTTCAATTGATTTATGAGCAGCTGTTTCTCCTCTGGTATACCCTATAACATTTCGAAGATTGCCAATAGCCTCCCCTGCCTTATTGAGCACAATAGGCTTGTCTATTGGAACATGGAAAAAACTGCCCCAAGTTGCAGAATCCTGGTCCTCCTGAAGGTACAATGTATTGGCACCCATCTTGTGATCCGACTGTGGTGTAGCATTATAATACGTTATAAGTTCGCAACATGTTTTAAACGCCTTAGAATCAACATCGTTGTCAATAAACACCGGTTTTATACGTTGTGCTCCTATTTTCATTCCGGTAGTGAGCATCATAACCAAAGATTTAACTACGCGCTCTCCACTACCACCTATTGCAAATACATATAAATTATTCATCATATTCATCAGATTATATATTCTTGTTAAACAATATTGATATAATATCTATACACTTGGAATTCTTTGATAATCCCTTCATCCATAATGAGTGGATTTCAAACAAAATGGAATAATAAATGATATCAATCAATGATACATAAAATATATCCACTAAAGGGAGTTCGCCATCCTTGGCTATCGAAGCAAGCCCCACAAAATTAACAGCGACCAATGTCAAATAACCTGCGATATATAATGACAAATAATTTTTAGGTGTTGCGTTTCTTGCATCTCTTTCTACCCCAAAATAATAAATTGCAGCAAATAGCGCCGAGGAGCCAAGTAAAAATATCAACAACCATGCTAAACCATCATCACCTTGAGGAGCAGGTGTAAATAACTTAAGTTTCATGTCTACACAAAACCCATAGAAAAATTCTGCAAATCGTCTTATTGTTTCCATAATATAAAAATATTTTTTAGATTTTCTTGAATATTAATTTTGTTCTTGATACTGTTATACAAGCCTCGCGTCCTCTCTTGCCATAATAAGCTCCATCGATAGCGCTTACCACTGCGCTGACCGACCATGTTTTTCCCTCCAGTTTAGCAAGTTCCATGTTTACATCGTCGTCAAGAGATATTGCATCACACTTATTTGCAGAACTATTATACATGACATCAATAGATGCAATATTGTCTGCATTTTTAAGTTTTTCAAAATTAGGTAAACAGTAGGTATATGTTAAAGTCTTTGAATTTGCATCATAGACCATATCTTCTATATGACCAAAGTCTGTATTTACCACAATATCACAACCATTTATAAATGTAGGCAGGATAAAATTATCATATCTTACTGCAAAAGCATTCTTCTCGCCCTCCAAATCAAGTTTCGTTACGAATGTTCCGGGAGATTCTGTTTCTTCAGTTCCTTGCTCCCAATAATTCACGCCGTTTTTGTTTTTCTTTTCAGCTATAGAAAACGCTTTTTTGTCATTGGGATTTTCTGCTACATCAAATGAAGTGTATACATACTCGGCTTTCTTCACACACTTATCGTACAAATTTACAAGGTGCCTCTTTTTACCGATTAGCATAAAATAGTATGGTCTGTTTTTCATTAAAGCACCATTGTAGTCGCTTCGGTTATTGGGAAGGTTCTCCAAATAATTGTAATAGTATTGTCCACTGAAATCGCACAAATACTGCACTAACATTATGTCGAGCCCCTTATCCTTTGCTTTTGTAATACAACTTTTAACTGCAGATGAGAGGCCATCAAGAGCATCTTTATTGTACCTGGGATTCTTTGAAGTTCTAATTACGTTAGGGCCATAAGAGAGTACCATATCTGACAATAACACACTGACAGAAGTGTCACTTGCCATCGAAACCGTTTTTTCTATAAGTTTGTCAAGTTCAGTAGTTCCGCCATGAAAAATCCCTTTGTTGCGCATTCCCTCTCTGAATTCGTCCTTTCCGTACTTCTTAGTGCCACAGTAAACTATACTCTTGGCTTTAAAATTGGATTCGTATTCTGTAAGAAAGTCCGAAACGGTACTTATAAAATTACTATTGTCTACAGCGCCATTGTTCACTCCACTGTAATCGATAAATCCCCTCATGCTTCCCGAGAAATCAACAATAACGTCTACTTGGGGCACATCAGAAGTCTCTGCTCCGGGAATGTTTGAAGTCTGTAACTTTAACACTTCGGGATAAGATGCCTTAAAGTTGTTGCTGTATTTTGGTTCAGGAGTAATAATACTAATTACCACACTTGCTAAAATTACAACACCGATTGAAATCAATATTAATTTTTTAATACTCATAATAGTTATATTTATAGTTTTATCATTCTTGAACTTTTACTCTAATTTTGGTAGATGGAGCTGTAGACCCTGTCAGGTATACAACACAATTCTCTACTTCTACGATTGTACCTGATTCAAAGTTGCCATAAGAACCTGATTCGGCCTGCAAATATAATTTTTGGCCTACCGGCTCGAACAACTTCACTGAATTGACAGTTATTTCTATAGAGGACAATATTTCGTTAATTCTATCTCGGAATTGCACGAATTTTGCAACATCGCTTTTTGAAATACCGTTTACCAATCTATCCATACCGATAAGTGTTTCATTGAAAACGACCAAAGCATCTATATATCGGCTTAGGTAGGTGCTGAAAAAATAGTTCTTAGTCGAATTTTTAAGTTCATTCTCATCGGTTCCTTTATTATATTGGCACAACATCGTACCGTTTAGAACAACCTGCCCGCTACCTATCATTCTAACTTCGGTGTAGAATTGCTCTATGTCAATACCACATATAGCCACACTATATTTGGTTATAGCCTTCATTATGTGCCAAGGATCATCTATTGATGAAGAGCTATACAATGCATTCGCCTCTTTAGATATTTGATCGGCAACACTAATCAGTTTTTGTATTTTCTTGCAATACTCTTCAGCAAAAGGCACATATGTTATTCTGGACGAAAACACCTCCTGAGCCTTTTCTAATGTTCTAATGTTTTCTTTAGCTACTGACAAATCTGAACTAAGTTCCGTATTCTTTTTATTAGAACTCTCCAAATCTTTTTTGGTTTTTTCTAAAGCAGCTTCTGTTTCTTTTAGTTTTTTAGGCGCATCTAATTTTTCATCTATACTCTTGATTCTTGTTTCTATATTTTTGAATTTACTGTCGTCTTTGAGCTTTGTCTCAATATCATTGAGTCTTTTCTCAATATCGTTGAATTTTGTAGATTCTTTGAGTTTCTTTTCTATTTCTACAAGTTTATCACTTATTCCATTTAGCTTGTCGGCTATCTGAGGAGACTTAACGTCTTCATTGGAAGTGGGTGCTTCATTTTTTTCTTTTCCTGATTCCTGTTTTGGTGAAACGTTATTTTTTCCCTTATTTAAAGGAGCTTTACCATTATCCTTTGATGTTCCTTTATTACCATTATCTTTTGATGTTCCTTTATTACCATTATCCGAATTGCCGTCATCATTATTCTCTTTCTTTCTGCATTTTTTTGTAGCAAGAATGATTATGAATACAATTAAGGCCAACAACAATAACGCAGCGACACCTAACAAAATTACAACCCAAAGAGGCTTAGCTACGAACCATTCTTTTGCTTTACCCCAAAAAGAGAGGGCAATTGGCTCTTTGACGCTCAATCTCTTACTAAAAATCTTCGCATCAAGTTCAAATTCCCCATATTTAAGTTTTCCTGTGATGAAAAGTTCTTGAGAGTCACGCAAAGAAGTGTTCAACGGCAACTTGATCTTATTATCTTTTTTATCTTTATTCAATACAATATTTTCAATAGTATCGGTTCCCAACATAAGTCTTCCATCGAATGACCAATATTGATTACCTAATGATAAATCCAAAGTTATTGTATCATTCTGATGAATTATTGTATCATTTTGATCAGTTGTATCGTCGCCGGCACCTCTTCTTGATTTAGAGCCACCTTTACGAAAGTCAGATTTTATTTGCGCTGTTTCAATTATTTCTTTTAGATGTAAAGTGTCGTCATAAGCTTCAAAAGTAATTAAGTTTATAGTATCGTTATTATTCTTCTTCTTGTTGTAAATAGTTAGTTTGTTGTATTTTTTTAGTACTACTATATCAAATTTATTATTTGTATTTATCTCACGATAATATTTATTGCCTGAAAGAATGGGTTTTATTTTAGGATCATTCGTATTAATTGTTATATTATCATTCTTTGTAGCATTCAAATATAGAGCGTCACCGGTAAAAACGACTCTATTTTCATTAATTTTAAAATATTGTACACCATTATTTTCTAATTTACAACCTTCTTGGTTGAATTCAATATTCTCATTTCGACCATTTGCTGTACATATAAAACAAAATGTGGTACAGATAATAAGAATAAAGTATAAAGTTGCTCTTTTCATAATAATCTTCAATTTATAAATTTAGAACCGTTTTGTTGTATTTTTCTCAAGTATTATTGTTTTAGTTGCACCTTCATTTGCATGAGTTGTTTCGACATCGGACGATGTAGTCTCTTGATTCTTATTTACATTCAAGTCATTTTCGTTAAGCGTTGCATAAACATAGGCTGAACTGTTTTCATCTACAATCTCAGTCTTAACATCGTTGTCGCCAAGACGCGAATGAGGATTATTCATTTTTGTTATTTCATTGACACCGTCATAAATCGTGTATGAGAAGTTGTTTTTATTATCAACAGTTATCTCTACTTTGTTGACATATGTGTTAATCTGTTGAGGAAGTACTTCATCAAGCACATTCATCATGTGTTTGATGGGAGTAGAATATATTTCATCGTAATTCATTCCTAGCATTTGAACAAGTCGCACTGTTCTAAGAGTACTACCCATGGTTTGAACAAAGCCAGAACACTCGCCATTAGCGTCATATCTGCTATTTCGTTCCACGATTGGAATAAATTTCTGTTCACCTTCAACATAATCAATATAGCCAAAAGATGTGGTTACTATATTGTTAATCATATTTATTCTGTCGCTATACATTGCATACCAACATGCTCCTATAGCTACAGCAGATTTTACCTTTTCCGAATCGAATACTCCATTTTTATCACAGTACCCTTTCCACTTATCAATCTTTTCACAGCCTGCAGATGTCAACGCTGCATCAACAGCTCCGTTTATACCGGGATACAACACACTGCGACCACTCATTATCAATACAATATCTGACTTATTCTCTATTGTGGACAATAAGTTCATTACAGCATTTTTTACGGAATCAAGTACATACTTCTTCATTAAAGTATGTTTTTCACTTTCTTTATTTAAGTAAGCAGCATCCTCTTCGGTATACATTGGAATACTTAATTTAAACGAGTATTTAAATGTATTACCTAATTCTGTCCAAAAGTCATGAATATTATTTGTTATGCCACCGGCCTTTCTACTGCCATTATAAGAACTTATCCAACTCAGTTTTATCTTGCGGGCCAACTCTATAAGCGCTGTTTTATGTTCACGTTGATGCTTCTCTACATCAGCAATAAGGGCTTTTATTGTTGGAATTCCGTAGATCAATTGTATGATTGCGTAGTCAATATCATCACCTCCGACACCGTAACCAATTTTTGATATTGTCTCTACATCAATACTGCTGATATCATTAGCCTTGCCTCTGACAATATCAGGATAAACATTCAATTTGAAAGCAGTGGCATTTATTGTTGCACCACCCATATCAAAGACTATATAGACTTTCTCTTGCTGTTCATCTCTTTGTTCAAATAAAAGTTTCCAATTGCTCCTTATATAAGTCATCATTACGGACTCTGACTCATAAATGTAGTGCACTTCATTGAATGCGCCAATTCTCTTGACACTATCAACCATTTCTTGTATTTTCACAAGTGTATAATTGTTAGGCACAGCTACAATAGCACGTTGCGGATGGAAAGAACCATTCTTCATAAACATTGAAGAAATATTCTGGAAGTTATTTGCATTTGATTCGATATATTCTTTAGTGTGTTTATACAAACCTTTCACCAACAAATGCGCCAAATCTTGTCCTGAAATTTCCGAAATACGACCTTGAGAATCTACTATTTTTTGAAGGTTTGTATAACCCAATAGTTTTTTAATGGATTGGAAACAGTTGCTCGACTTTGCTTTCCAAAAAATCTCGGCCTTATTTCCAAAATCAAAATCCTCTCCCTCGATAAGCTGTTCAGCAGGAGCGGGAGTATTGGCAAAAAGACGCTTGGATTTGTTGTTTATCCTTATCCTTGAGGGGAACAAGGGATCATTGATGATATCACCAGATTCACTTTCATGCCTATTTATTGCCAAGAAAATATCATCTGAATCGGTGGGAAGAGCTGATACACCGAATGCAGCACATGATCCTGTTGTTCCCGGGTCAAATGCCATCCAAACATTGCTATTTTCAAGTTTCGGCTTAACAATGAATGAATAAACTTTTTCAATGCAATCTGTGTCACTGTTTGAAATTTTCACAAATTTAATGAATTTGCCGTCATTGTCAACCATTTTCACTCTAACCTTCACCTTCAATTCCAAAATATTATCGAAACTAAAATTAGGTACTTTTGTAAGAGAAGGTTTCTCGCCATCACTTATAAACACATTCGCATCACAACTGAAATTACCGGTTCCGTCAGAATCTTCCTGTACCGGGTACCATTGACGGGAATCACGTACATTTCCATTTGCTTCTCTTTTTTGAAGACTGGGACGGAATGAAAAATCGGCATTCGCATCTATATCCTCAATCCAAAATTCTACAATATACTTGAATTTTTTAGCCCAAGATTTTTCCTCAATATTTAAATTTCCTGTTACACGAATATTATGGTCTCTTCTTTGACCATCCCAATACCAACAGTCGTACTTTAAAACCTGTTTATTCTTAACTTCCATGAAACGTTCGTTAGTTATAGGCCAGATTTTAAAATCAAGATTCACGACTCTGTTCTGTCCACGTTTTTTATAAAGCCAATACAATAGTATTGTACCCACTGACAAGATAATCAAAATAGATAAAAATATCATCGCTAAATCCGAATTAGACATTTGCGGTCGGGGAACAAAAACATCATCAGTTACTAAATATTCTTTATTTGCCACAAACACATATGGAAGCACTGTATTCGCTCCATTTTCATTACTTGATTTAGTGTAAAACACATAATCAAAAAAGAGAGAATCTCCAACAGCTAAATTACTTATATTTAATTCATTTACAGCAGGTATTTCATATCCTTTATCAGTCTTATTATACATTGCTTTGAGCTGTTCGGAATCATCAAAGATTTCATTCAAAAGCACTTTCCCTTTTTTATCCTTTATAGTGAACATTATTTTTTCGAGAACAATATCTCCACTATGCGCAAATGTTATCTTTGATGGCTGAAGATTATAAAAAGGCTCATCAAGTTCCAATTGCTTCAATCTAATATCAGAAGCAACAAATAATGTGGAACATTCGCTGCCGGCAAGCAACAATTTCTTACCTTTAATAATAGGAAAATCTTGAATCTGATCAACCTGGTCTCTTTCTCCGAAACCTGACGGCAGTATTTTAAGTATCTCTGTACGACTATATTTTGAAATTAAATTATTTACATTAGTATTAAAATCGGATAGGTTTCTTTTACTATTTGGTTTTTTCATACCAAGCAGTTCTTCCATTCTACGGATATCTCCTGTATCGTTAGCTCCACCACCAGATGTATAATCAGTAACAATAAAAAGATAGTATTCGCGCGCTTTTACAGAAGCATCTATATGATTTATAATCAACGGATCTACATAATGCGATAAACTCAGAATACAATTTCCATACTGTTTTTTTTGTTTATGGATTTCATCATTATAAAAAACAAGTTTTAAACTATTCAAAAATTTTTCAAGATCACCGCTCTTAGTATACACAGCTCTACTTTTTATTAAGGAGTCTGATATTTTATTGAAAGAATAATCATAACGCAAACTTCTTTTAAGTCGCGCGTATGGACTATCATCATATGAATATTGATCTGTACCAGGAATTCCAAATGCAAACAAAGAAACTTTATCTGTTTCTTTGTCAAAATATACTCCCGGAGAAATATATGACATGGTTTTATTCATGCCTGATATTTTGCCATCATTCCTTAGAAAACTTTTTATCGCAGCGAATAGCGAATCCCTAGCTTTTGAGTAATCACCATAGTCACGAATAGCTTTCTGGTCAACTGCTATTATTATGTGTCTATCATAATAATCTTCAACACAAAAGCCCGCGCTGGGAATGAATAGAAAAATCATTAGCACATATATTTGAATACGCGCAATAATGTTTGACTTAAATAATGGAAAACATCCTTTTATTTTCATAATATATATCTGATTTATTTTTTACACCAAGCAGGATGCAAATATAATTTTTTATTTTCAAATACAAGTTATTTTTCAATAAAAAAACATAAAAGTCCAAACAATCTGTCTGCTATAAAAACAATTTTCTAATTCATTGATTATTCGAGAACGTCAGTTTTTTTCAAAGGAACGATAGAGGCTGAAGTGCAAAAGATCTAAACTATTCATATTTTGACTTTACCTAATTCCTTTTGCATCCGTTAAAAAAATAAAAGCAACTTTTATTCACTCACTTGACGAACTTTTGCTTGTTTGTTGCTATCTTTGTCAATTTTACGAAGATAGGATGCGGCTCGGAATAAAAAAAATCAAGCGAGCTTGTTTTTTCTTCGCTCGCCTTTCACTATCTTTGTCAACCTGACGAAGATATACTGCACTCGCTGTAAAAAACATTGAAGTAAACTTCATGTTTCTTGCTCTTTTGTTTGTATCTTTGCAGTTACTTTATCAAAAGAAGAGACCGATGGTCTCTAACTGAATATTTAACCAACAAACTACATTTAACAATGAAAAAGAATTTTGTTATACTTGCATCATGCCTATTGGCAATACTCGCAACAACGTTCGTAACCTCGTGCGATAAAGCACATTCAACATCAAAGGGATACACTCAAGGAATTTTTACTGTTGACAGAAACTTCCTGCGCCCCGAAAATTCCGACACATTCTACACCGTAAAGAAGGATGAGGTTGCAAGTTTCGGACTAAAGGATGGCGACAGAGCCATTATCACATTGGGATATGACATTGACAACACAATCGGTGCAATAGGAGCCAGATGGTTCATAAAGTCAGTAGAGGAGAAGATTCCCGTTTACGCACTCTTTGCGGATGCAGATGTCGACAAGGAGGCATTCTCGTCGGCCATTGCCGGTGTAGGCCCTATGCCTTTATATGGTTCACATTGGATGTGGAAAGGTTTCCAGAATATCTATGTGGGATACTACAGCAACGGCAGTTTCGGTAACTTCAAGATGACACCTGCAGGAATGTCGGGCGACACTATCTGCTTCAATCTCTATTCGCAGATACCTGCCGGCGACGAGCCTGTAAAGCAGTTGCTCACATTCGACATAAAGTCGGTGGCATCGATGCTCTCCGAAGATGATGCGGCACGACTGGGAAAATTGGATTCTGTATATACAAAAATAACAACCCAGGTCGAGTTCTTCAACAACACAGGAAGCACAATAAAGAAGGCAAGTATAAGCGGAGGAAAGTACAAGCGTACATTCTAAGAAGAGGAAGAAGAAGTTCGGATGAACCACTGCAAGAGAGCATACGAAACTACTATACAGATGCTGTTGCATCCCGCAGAGGGGTGGAACAGCATCAAGCATAATGCCACCTTAGGAGGTATGTTGTCGGAATTCCTTTACCCGATGACAATGCTCTGCGGCACGGCTGTCGTGCTTGGCCGACTGATAAGAGGCGGCATAAGCTTCGCCACCATTTACGATTCACTTATCGATGCCGCGATGTACTCATTTTCGTTGCTGGCGGCCTACTACTTTGCTACAGTTGCAATAAAGTTCCTCACAGAGAGACAGATAAATGAGAATGTCGACAAAGAGGCTGCCGCCATATTCACAGGCTACTCGATGACTGTTATACTTGCATTGGAGATCTGCGTCGGACTCTTCCCCATATTCCGTCTGCCGGCATTGATTGCGCAATTCTATACGCTGAAATTTGTACAGGACGGTGCTGTAGCAATATGGGGAATAGAAAAAGAGCAACTGTTCGCATACGCTGTAACAGTAACCATAATACTGATAGCGTTGCCGGTGGCAACAAGCCGCATTCTAAACTACCTCACACTTACGCTCAGTTAAACTTCTCGTATCACAACAAACAACACCGCCATAAAAGATGGACAAGAGAAAAAACAACATCAACATAAAGAACAAGCGTGCCACGTTCGACTACGTAATAACCGACACATACACTGCGGGAATAGTCCTCACCGGCACCGAAATAAAATCCATCAGACTCGGCAAGGCCAGCCTTGTCGACACATACTGCATATTCACCGGCACCGAGCTTTGGGTGAAGAATATGTATGTAGCCGAGTATTTCTACGGTTCGTACAACAACCACACCGCCCGACGCGACAGAAAGCTGTTGCTTGAGCGCAAGGAGCTAAGGAAACTGCAACAAGCCGTAAAGAACCCCGGATTCACAATAGTCCCCACCCGACTCTTCATAAACGAGAGAGGTCTTGCCAAACTCGTGATTGCACTCGCACGCGGTAAACACGAATATGACAAGCGCGAGAGCATCAAAGAGCGCGACGACAAACGTGAAATGGACAGAATAAAGAGACACTATTAGCCAACATCTCATCACCTACAAAGAAAGATGAAATTAGAAGATATTCTGAAAGAGAAGATACTCATACTCGACGGAGCAATGGGTACAATGATTCAAAAATACCGGTTGCAGGAAGAGGACTTCCGCTGCGACCGTTTCGCTTCGCACCCCGTACAGCTGAAAGGCAACAATGACCTTCTGGTGCTTACACAACCACAGATAATATCGGCACTGCACGAAAAATATCTTATCGCAGGAGCCGACATAATAGAGACAAATACATTCAGTTCGAACAGAATATCACAGGCCGACTACAAGACCGAACATCTGTGCGAAGAGATGAATAGGGAGGCTGTGCGTATAGCACGCGCCGTTGCCGACAAATACTCTACCCCTGAAAAGCCACGCTACGTTGTAGGCTCTATAGGCCCCACAAGCCGCGCCTGCTCCATAAGCCCGGATGTGGAGAATCCTGCTTGTCGCAACATCACATTCGACGAACTTGCCGATGCTTACCTCGAACAGATAAGAGTACTCATCGAAGAGGGTGTAGACGCACTGCTCATAGAGACCATCTTCGACACGTTGAACGCAAAGGCTGCAATATATGCTGCTGAAGAGGCGATGCAGCAATTGGGCAAGAATGTACCCATAATGCTCTCGCTGACCATAGCAGACGCCGCCGGACGCACACTGTCGGGACAGACGGTGGAGGCATTCACAGCCTCGCTTGTTCGCGGCAACATACTCTCCGTAGGATTGAACTGCTCATTCGGTGCATCGCAAATGAAGCCCTACATCAAGCGCCTTGCAGAGATTGCCCCCTGCTACATAAGCGCTTACCCCAACGCCGGACTTCCCAATGCTCTCGGAGGATACGACCAGACTCCTCTGCAGATGGCAGAACAGATAAAGGAGTACATAGACGAAGGCCTTGTGAACATAATAGGCGGCTGTTGCGGTACAACTGACGAGTACATAGCACAATACCCTGCCATTGTAGAGGGCAAGAAGCCCCACAAGCCGGCACCCGCACCCGCAGACCTGTGGTTGTCGGGACTGGAACGCCTTGTAGTGAACCGAGGAATGAACTTCATGAACATAGGAGAGAGATGCAACGTAGCAGGCTCGCGCAAATTCCTGCGTCTCATCAACGAAAAAAAATACGACGAAGCACTCAGCATCGCCCGCAAGCAGGTGGAGGACGGAGCGCAGGTGCTTGACATAAATATGGACGACGGACTGCTGGCAACAAGGGAGGAGATGATAAATTTCCTTAATCTGCTCGGCAGCGAACCGGAGATTGCCCGCATACCCATCATGGTCGACTCCTCGGATTGGGATGTGATACGCGCCGGACTGAAATGCCTTCAGGGAAGAGCCATCGTGAACTCAATCTCACTGAAAGAGGGTGAGGAGATTTTCCTCGCACGCGCTAAAGAGGCCAAAAGGCTCGGAGCGGCTGTAGTGGTGATGGCATTCGACGAGGAGGGACAGGCTACCACATACGACAGAAAAATAGAAGTATGCGAAAGAGCATACAGACTGCTCACAGAAAAGGCGGGCTATGAGGCTAACGAAATTATCTTCGATCCCAACATACTCGCTGTGGCAACAGGCATTGAGGAGCACGCTGCATACGGAATTGATTTTATCCGCGCCTGCGAATGGATAAGCAAAAATCTTCCAGGCACGCACATCAGCGGCGGAGTGAGTAATTTATCATTCTCGTTCCGCGGCAACAACTATGTACGCGAAGCCCTGCACGCGGTATTCCTCTATCATGCGATAGCCGCAGGCATGGACATGGGCATCGTCAATCCGCAGACAAGTGTGCAGTATGAGGACATCCCCGAAGAGATACGCACTGTGATGGAGGATGTCATTCTCAATCGCACAACCGACGCGACCGAGCGTCTTATTGAAATTGCATCGACGCTGAAGGAGAAGAGCACCGGCGTTGCACAGCAGACTGACGAAGCATGGCGCAACACCGGCGTGGAAGAGCGCCTGAAAACCGCTCTGCTCAAAGGCATAGGCGAACATCTTGAAGAGGACATTGCCGAGGCGGTAGAAAAGTACAAGACTGCCGTAAATGTGATAGGCGGTCCGCTGATGGACGGAATGGGATACGTAGGCGAACTGTTCGGCGAGGGAAAACTGTTCCTGCCGCAGGTGGTAAAGACCGCACGCACCATGAAGCAGGCTGTTGCCATACTGCAACCTCTCATCGAGCAACAGAGGAGCGGTTCCTCGGCATCGGCAGGTAAAATTCTTATTGCCACAGTTAAAGGCGATGTCCACGACATCGGAAAGAATATTGCAGCTGTGGTCATGGGATGCAACGGTTACGACATAATCGACTTGGGTGTGATGGTTCCATCCGAGCAGATTGTATCGCGTGCCATAGAGGAGAAGGCTGACATTATTGCACTCAGCGGACTTATCACTCCCTCGCTTGAGGAGATGATTACAGTGGTGAAGGAGTTGCAATCAAAAGGTTGCGAAATCCCTGTGATGATTGCCGGCGCTACCACAAGCGCCCTGCACACTGCACTGAAGATTGCACCCGAATACAGTGCTCCGGTGATACACGTGAAGGATGTTTCGCAGAATGTGCTTGTTGCTGCCGAACTTATGGCAGGTGGAGAGCGCCGCGCAGCATTTGTATCCTCGTTGCGCGAGGAGCAGGAGAGACTGCGTGGTGAGGCATCTCAAAAGAGTGAAGATAATCTGAAGCCTCTTGATGAGGCACGCAAGAATCGTCTGAATCTTTTCGGAGATGAGGGCAAGCACCCATCGGGCTGCACTTGCGGACACTGCAAATAACACGAAAAACAACAAAATAACTTTATGGAATCAGTAGCATTTATCCAGTGGTGTCTCGACCACTTGAACTATTGGACAATCACTCTGTTGATGACAATAGAGAGTTCATTCATCCCCTTCCCCTCCGAGGTTGTAGTACCTCCTGCCGCATACCTGTCGGCCGTATCGGGCGAAATGAATGTATTCATGGTTGCATTGTTCGCAACCCTCGGCGCCGACCTCGGAGCACTTATCAACTACTTTCTTGCAAAGTGGCTCGGTCGCCCCATCATTTATAAATTCGCCAACAGCCGCATAGGACACATGTGTCTGATAGATGAGGCCAAAGTGCAGCAGGCAGAGGAGTATTTCGAAAAGCGCGGAGCATTGTCTACCTTCATCGGTCGCCTTATCCCTGCAGTGCGCCAGCTTATTTCAATCCCCGCCGGCCTTGCACGCATGAAGCTCGGCACATTCCTGCTCTACACCACTCTTGGTGCGGGCATCTGGAACAGCATACTTGCGGCTATCGGATGGTACCTCTCTTCCGTACCCGGAATCGAGACCAAAGAGCAGTTGCTCGAAAAGGTTACAGAGTACAGCCACGAACTTGGTTACATTTTCATTGCTCTCGGATTGTTCATTGTAATCTATCTGGTGTATAAGGGAGCAAAGAAAGGAAAGTAATTACACATCTTATATATAAGAAGAGACGGTCGCGCTTATCAAAAAGCGCGACCATCTTAATAATATCACTCGGGACTATTTCTTTATAAATTTACCGGATACCACCCTGCCATCCTCATAGAGTGTACGGCGAATATAGACTCCGCAGGGAAGTTCGTCGTAGGAGACTTCGTTGCCTTTAAGATTGTAATATTTTTCTGAAATAACCGCAGCGTCTTCTTCTACTGAAGCAATAGAGGTAACATCGTCCAGTTGGTAGCCTGTAACCGTGTCGCTGACAACAAATTTATTGTAACTGCTGTAGAGATTGGTGCTTCCGGGGGTGGGACGATGCATAATGTAAAGCCGCTCACCGCCGTCGGGGTAACGCCCGAATGTGCGGTCGTCGGGATGAGAGGTGTAAACAAGTTCGTCGCGCCACAACAGTGTGCGGTCGTCATCGGCATACGCGCTGAGAATAATGTGCCCGCCCGATGAGGGCAGTTTGAATGGCAGATGGAGTTCGCGGCGCGACGGTTCCTCATCGGCCCACAGTATAATGTTGCTGTGTGGGGCGATGCGCGTCATTCCCGGATAGGTGTCGGGGAAACGGTGGAGTTTGGGATTCTCCTCGCTGTTGCTGATATACATTCCTGCTATATTTATAACGGAATCTGTCCTATTATAAAGTTCTATCCAGTCGCTTTTTTCGAAGTAATCATTGCGCACAAGTTCCTTATTGGCGCCAAGCTCGTTTATGCGTACGGCGGGGACAAGATGGCCATAGAGCGTATCTATACGCACAAAACGGGGGGTGATTGTGTATGCGTCTGTAACCGCAGTAAAATCAAGTATCGTATCCGTATAATTCGGACCATACTCTTTCTGCTCATCAGGCTTTATCCCGGCCGCAACCACCCATTTGCTGAACTTGTAACCGTAGGGGACATCCACCGAAAGACGGTATTTTTTACCTTTGTTCACATAGCCATCGAATACCCCGGTGGGCACCTCTACCCCATCAATGTAAATTGCGGTCTTTATGCCGGGCGCTATAACAATCCTGGAAGGGTCGCCCAATGAGAAGGATTCTGCCAACTGCTTCACATATATCTCCTTGCGCTCCTTTGCAAAATTTACATACTGCCTGCATTGCCATGCAAGGTCGTACCCTGTTCCCCAACGTTTTGTATGGTAGGGGGTTTCATCGGTAATCTGCGCGCTTATATTGTCCATAATGGCCTGCACCCGTTCCTCGCGCATTGTTCCGCCGATAACAGCCGTTGCATGGGCAAGGAATTTTTCGCGGAAGGGAGCATATTTTATAAGCCCCTGATAGATGCGGCCGGTAGGCACGCTAACATTCGAAAGTCCTGAACGGTCGGTGGCTGTAAACTGATTATAACTCAGGTTTGAAAATCCATGGTCGAGGTCGAAGAGCACCCAACGGTAGCCGCCACCGTCGCGTTTGCGATAGAACTTCACATTGTTGCTCATCCAATCGCTGTTACCCGAAAAGCTCTGCGCCACAATGTAGTTTATATATTCGTCGACATCGAGGAGAGTGCATATCTCTTTGTAAGAGTGGTCGGTTACTCCCGCATCTATCAGTTCAAGCAGTCTGTTCAGGGCTACTTTGTCGCCGAGAGCAACGCCCCCGGATGCACTGTTGTGCACAAGGTCTATTTCCTCTTTTTCGTACCCCCAGTTGCTGTAGACATGATGCTGGTTGGAACGTTCGCGTATGTTTATTATGCCGTAATATTCACCATTGATGAAATGTATTGCCGGCTGATAGGCCTGATAGTCAATATCTACTGTGCCTGCATATATGCTCTGCTGGAAGGCATCGCGACACATGGAGGAGTAGAAGTCGTTACCGCTGTTGCGCAGATTGAGACTCTTGAAGCGGTAGTAAGGCTTTTGGGCAAAGAGGCGGACATCGAAGGAGTTGCGCCCTTCGTACTTCTTTTCGGCATTCAGCTCTATGGATTTTTCGGGATAGGCACGCGAATATCCGCCACCGATGGCAATGTCGCACTGCTGCGAAATGTAGCCATCGCGGGGGTTGTTGATTATTTCTATGTTCGCGGGGCGACGCCAGTCGCAGTTCCAGTTTGCAGGATAGGAGACACCGTTACCGGTTGTACCGTTTGTACCTACACAGTATATACCTATCGAATCACTCCAGAGATTTTCGGGGTTGGTCGTGATTGATATTACAGGGAGTGTTATTTCGCGATTCTTGTCTATTATATATGTGGCGGTAAAGATTTCTGAGGGGATGCAACCTTTCTTGAAGGTGCGCGCACGGAGGACGGTTGTTTCGCCTATGTACATTCTGCCACTCCACACTGCACTGCGATTATCTGGTATGCTGCCGTCGGTGGTATATTTTATTGTGCCGCCATCGGAGGTCAGTTCCACCATTATGTTGTCGACATATAATCCGGCGGGGGTGTTTACGCGAGGTTTGCCGGCGCGTTTGACCGAAAATTCGCTGCTATCGTTTGTGGTTCCGGGCGTGGGAGTGATGCAAGTACCCCACTCTTCAAAGGCATCGCCCTTGCGGGCGTATGATACTTCGGGGAAGGCATAGGAGTATTCAACATGGTCGACCGACACGCCCTTTTCATCGTAGAGGTAGAGGGTGGCGCCGTCGCAGTCCAGTTTGAAGTTCACGTGCGAAGCATTGAGTTCGTTGTTGTCGAAGAATATTATTTTATATGCATTTGGTTGGAGCGTTCCTGAATTTGCAGGCAGAATATATTTACGCGGGAGGGAGGCATCGTCGCTCAGGCTGTAGCCTGCAAGGTTTATTGCCTTGGGGCTGTTGTTGTAGAGTTCCACCCAGCCGCCGTAATTATATGTATCGTCGAGCATATATGAGACGTTCGCCGCCATCAGTTCGTTTATCACTATGTTGTGCAGACGGGCACTGCCGGGGAGCGCCAGCGCAAGCATCAGACTTAATATGTATATACGGAGAGATGTTTTCATAGATCTATTTTTTGTATTGTTTACAGGTTATTGTCTTGCCGTTGGAGTAGCGGGTTCTACATATATATACACCGGTAGGAAGTTCGTCGTACGAGTCTCCGACCAATGTTCCGTTTGAGGAGTAATATTCTACCGAGAGGATTTCTGCATCCTCAACCACATTGGGGACTGAGGTTATTGCATCCTTTATATGATAGCCGGTTACAGTGTCGAGCGCCACGTAGAGGTTGTTGCTGTTTCCGAGATTGGTGCTTCCGGGAGTAGGACGGTAAAGTTCATAGAGTTTATTACCTCCATCGGGGAAGCGGCCGAATGTGCGGTCGTCGCAGTGTGAGGTGTAGACTATTTCGTCGCGCCAAAGAAGAGTGCTGTCATCCTCGGCGTATGCACTAAGGATGATGCTGCCGCCTTTCGATGGCAGTTTGAATGGAAGGTGGATATCGCTGTTACCTGATTCCTCATCAGCCCACAGGACTACATGACCGTAAGGAGCTATCCTTGTTGCATCGGATCGGTCTGCGGGAATGCGGTAGAGACGCAGGTTATCCTCGCTGTTGCTTATATACAGCCCGGCAATGTCAAAGACAGTGTCGGTAACATTATACAACTCCACCCAATCGCTCTTTTCGAAGCGGTCGTTATAGACAAGTTCTTTATTGGCTCCAAGCTCATTGATGCGCACTGCGGGCGGAAGGTATCCGTGCAACGTGTCAAGTTTTTCGAAGCGAGGGATGAGTGTATATTCGCCGCTGATAGGCAGGAATTCATAGACAGTTGAATAGATGTCAGGCTTGCGGGCCTGTTTGTATTCTTTACCTGCAGATGCGGTTTTTTCATTATTTATGATAATATCCCAATGCTTAAGTTTGTAGCCCACGGGCACTTCAACCGAGACGTTATACTTGCTTCGGGCATAAAGATAGCCATCGAAAAGTCCTGTGGGCACCTGCACGCCGTTAAGGAAAAGAGCACTCTTTACTTCAGGAACTATCTTAACCTTCAAAGGGGTGCCCATAGAGAAATAGTCTCCCATGTGCTTTACATATTTTGCGACCCTGTTTTTTGCAAAATTTTTGAAGCCTGCTGCCTTTTCTTCAAGATTGTAATTTTTGCTCCAGCGCTTGCCATGATAGGATATTTCGTTACTTATCAACGACTTTATACTATCTATTATAACAGAAGTCCTTTCGTAGCGCATGGCGCCGCCTATGATTGCAAGAGCATGATCCATGAATTTCTGACGGAACTGCTTACAATGTGATAGTCCATTGAATATCTCTCCTGTGTATGCATATTTATCATTAAGATAGGTTGTAAACATATTCCGGTCGACCTCTTTGAAGCCAAAATCCGTATCGAAAAGTATCCAACGGAAACGTCCATTGTCGCGACTGCGATAAAATTTGACATTATTGCCCATCCAGTCGGTATTTGCCGAAAAACTCTCTATTACAATATAGTTTATATACTCATCAATGTCAATATAAGGCAATACTTTTTCGTATGCCGTAGGGTTGACTGAGAGTCCACCGACAAGAGCGAGCAGTCGGTTGAGTGCAAACATATCTCCATTAAACGCCACGCGGTCGTGCTGTTCAATAAGGTCGATACTCTCTTTGTCGTACCCCCAATTACTGTTGACATAATGCTGGTTCGACCGTTCGCGTATGTTTATTATGCCGTAATATTCACCATTGATAAAGTGAACGGCAGGTTGGTAGGCCTGATAGTCGACATCCACCACTCCTGCGTAGAAACTCTGTTGCATTGCGTCGGAGAACATAGTATCGTGGAAATCGTTACCGCTGTTGCGAAGATTGATGCTCTTGAAACGGTAGTAAGGTTTCTGAAGGAAGAAGCGAGTCGCAAAGAAGTTCATGCCCTCATATTTCTTTTCGGCATTAAGCTCGATAGACTTCATCGCATAGGCACGCGACCAGCCACCACCGATGGAAGCCTCGCACTGCTGCGAGAAATAGTCATCGTACTTGCCATTGAAGATTTCCACATTCACAGGACGCTTCCAATCCATATTCCAATTTGCAGGGTAGCTGACACTGTTGCCGGGCTTGCCATTAGTACCGGTACAATAGATACCTATCGTATCGTTGAAGAAGTTATCGGGGTCGGTGACGATGGAGATTACCGGCAAGTCAAATTCCCGTTCCTTTTCTATAATATATGTAGCAGTAAATATCTCTGATGGGATGCAACCCTTTTTGTATGACCGTGCCCGAAGTATGGTTGTAGAACTTACGCCCATGTATCCGCTCCATATTTTGCTGTTTTCGCACGGTTCGCTACCATCGGTTGTGTATCTTACCGTAACACCCGCAGGAGCTGTCAGTTTGAGCACAAAGCCACGTTTGTAGACTCCTGCGGCGACACTCGCTTCGGGTGCCGCAAGGCGCTCCACCGAAAATGCCGAGCCATCATTGCTGCGACCGGGTGTGGGAGTGATGCAGGTTGCCCATGAACCTACACCGTCATTTTTACGGGCGTAAGAGAGGTTTGGATAAGAGTAGCCATACTCCACACTGCTGAGAAGCCTTCCCTCCGGTGAAAAAAGATAGAGAACGGCACCGTCGCAGTCGAGTTTGAAATCTGCTTGACGACTGTCAAGGTCATTATTGTCGAAAAATATAATTTTGAAAGAACGTGGTTCTATCACACCTACAGAAGAGGGTATTACAAATTTGCGTTCCTTATCAGCATCATCCGTAAGGCTGTAGCCTGCAAGGTCGATTTTTTCGTCAGAAGCATTATATAGCTCCACCCATGCACCATAGTTGTATGAGTAATCGAATAGAAAAGAGACATTTGCAGGCATTATTTCATTGACAACAACTCCTCTCTCTCCCGCAAACGAGGGAAAGCAAAGCGATATTGCGACAAAAGCAAATACAATACTGATACAGCGGTGCATGGCTTACAAATTTCAGCAAAGGGCTATCCAATTGCTATAACTTCACAAAAATAGTAATAATCTTTGAAAACAGCAACAGACAATAAAATCCACAAATAAGATGATTTGAAGATGATAATACTAAAATCATAAATAAAGTTATGAAATTTGCAGCAAACTTACTATCTTTGCGAAAATTTATCCTTTGAAAGACACGCCATGCGGTGCCACACAATAAATTGTCGATACTTTTCGAGAATTGAAGCGCACCGTACAATATAGTCTTTTGACATTCAGCCGCGCAAGTTACATTGCGACGGTTTTTTGTGAGTAGTAACAGTAATAATATTAATAGCATATTAAGTGAAAGCATGTTTCATGGGTTTGGGTTACATAGGTTTACCCACAGCCATAATTGCAGCCAAACACGGTATTGAAGTAGTAGGAGTTGATGTCAACCCTAAAGTTGTTGACATGACAAACAAGGGTGAACTCCACATTATAGAACCTGGACTCGAAGAATTATTACAGGAAGTCGTAAACAACGGTTCACTCAAAGCATCCCTCACTCCGGAGATATGCGATGCCTACTTCATGGTGGTACCCACCCCGTTCAAAGGCGACCACAAGCCCGATATCTCATTCGTCGAGGCTGCCACACGCACAGTACTCCCTCTGCTGAAAGAGGGCGACCTATATGTAATTGAGTCGACATCCCCTGTAGGCACAACAGAAAAGATGAAAGAACTCATCTTCACCTTGCGCCCCGAGCTCAGAGACAAAATATACATAGCGTACTGCCCCGAGCGCGTACTGCCCGGAAACGTAATATTCGAACTCGTAAACAACGACCGGGTAATAGGTGGAATTGACGATGCATCGACACAAAAAGCTGTGGAATTTTACAGCCAATTCGTAAAAGGAGTACTTCACCGCACAAACAGCAAGACTGCCGAGATGTGTAAACTTACCGAAAACTCCTCACGCGACGTACAGATAGCATTCGCCAATGAGTTGTCGCTCATCTGCGACAAGGCCGGCATCAACGTATGGGAACTGATTGAGCTCGCCAACAAGCATCCCCGCGTAAACATCCTACAGCCAGGATGCGGAGTAGGCGGACACTGCATAGCGGTAGACCCCTATTTCATAACAGCGGAATACCCCGAAGAGGCAAAGACTATTGCACTTGCACGCGAAGTTAACAATTACAAATCGCAATGGTGCGCCGAAAAGGTAAGAAATGAGATGTTGCAGTTCGAGCTCAAGAACGGACGCAAGCCCAACGTAGCTATGATGGGATTGGCTTTCAAGCCCAACATTGACGACCTGCGCGAATCGCCCTCAAAACAGATAGTAATGAAGGTGATGCAGGGATGCAACAACAATAACATCCTTGTGGTAGAGCCCAACATCGAAACTCACAGCGTATTCAAGCTCACTGACTACAAAGAGGCATACAGCAAAGCAGACATTATAGTTATGCTCACAGCACACGACCAGTTCAAGACACTGCCATACGATGACAGCAAAATAATATTGGACTTCTGCGGCATATACAAGAAATAACAAGCAAACAAACAGACATACATGCAAAGAGGCAACCTGCAAATTACAGGTTGCCTCTTTGCATGTATACCAAAAAAAAGCATACATTAGTTGCCATTTAGACAAAGAACAACTACCTTTGCAGTAAGCCGTAAAAGCACCCCGCAAGTTAAAAGGGCATAATATACTTCGGCAAAACAAAAGAACAAAAACAGGAACATCATGAAGATAGCAGTAGCAGGTACAGGATACGTCGGACTAAGCATGGCAACACTATTGGCACAACACAACCAAGTGGTAGCCGTAGACATTGTCCCCGAAAAAGTTGAGATGATTAACAAACGCATCTCACCCATCCAAGATGAATATATCGAAAAATTCTTTGCCGAAAAAGAACTCAATCTTACTGCCACACTTGATGCTGAAAGCGCATACAAGGATGCAGACTTCGTAGTGATAGCAGCCCCTACAAATTACGACAGCATCAAGAACTTTTTCGACACATCCGCAGTAGAGAATGTAATAGAGTCAGTAATGAAGTACAATCCCGACGCTATAATGGTGATAAAAAGTACAATCCCCGTCGGATACACAGAACATGTACGTGCAAAAGTCGGCAGCGACAATATACTATTCTCACCCGAATTCCTGCGTGAGAGCAAAGCATTGTACGACAACCTCTACCCAAGCCGCATTATTGTAGGTCGTCCCGAAGGCGACGAACGTCTTGACAAGGCCGCCCACACATTCGCAGCGCTGCTACAACAGGGAGCAGAGAAAAAGGATACTGAGATATTGTATATGGGGCTTACCGAGGCTGAAGCTGTCAAATTGTTCGCAAACACCTATTTGGCACTCAGAGTAAGTTTCTTCAACGAACTCGACACGTATGCCGAAATAAAAGGACTCGACACACGCAGCATCATCGAAGGTGTAGGATTGGATCCACGTATAGGCGGACACTACAACAACCCTTCGTTCGGCTACGGCGGCTACTGCCTGCCCAAAGACACCAAGCAATTGCTTGCCAACTACCAGGATGTGCCGCAGAACATGATGAGTGCCATTGTAGAGAGCAACCGCACACGAAAGGACTTCATAGCCGACAGAGTACTCAACATGGCCGGCTACTACGACTACTACAACCGTGGCGACTACGAAGCATCCAAAGAGAAGCACTGCATAATAGGCGTGTACCGCTTGACGATGAAGACAAACTCCGACAACTTCCGTCAATCCTCAATACAAGGAGTTATGAAGCGCATAAAAGCCAAAGGAGCAGAAGTAATCATATACGAGCCCACACTTCCCGATGGTTCCACATTCTTCGGCAGTAAGGTTGTCAACAACCTTGAAGAATTCAAAAGAATTTCGCAAGCCATCATTGCCAACCGTTATGACGCATCCCTTGACGATGTAAAGGAACGTGTATATACCCGCGACATATTTAAAAGAGATTAGAGGCCGGAACCGGCAAAAAGAGAAAATCAGTTCCTCCTGACCAAGGAGTACAATTATGCTACAACACCATACTGCTTCTGAAAAAACTGAAAAACAAACACGAATAGACATCATGAAAAAAATAATGCTTGTGTTCGGAACCCGTCCCGAAGCCATAAAAA
This sequence comes from Bacteroidales bacterium, assembly GCA_015060835.1. GTDB lineage: Bacteria > Bacteroidota > Bacteroidia > Bacteroidales > Bacteroidaceae > HGM04593. The sequence goes on along the minus strand of SUXT01000001.1, from coordinate 26,292 downwards.
TGGCACCGCTGGTAAAAGAGTTCCAAAAGCATCCCGACAAATTCGTAACCATCGTATGCGTTACAGGGCAACATCGACAGATGCTCGACCAAGTACTCAACCTCTTCGAAATAACCCCCGACTACGACCTTGACATTATGAAACAAGGCCAGGATTTATACGACATTACATCACGAGTGCTGTTAGGCATGCGCGAAGTACTGCAAAAAGCAACACCCGATGTGGTATTGGTTCATGGAGACACCACTACCAGCACAGCTGCAGCCCTCGCCGCCTTCTACCGCCAGATACCCGTCGGTCACGTAGAGGCAGGTCTGCGAACACACAATATATACAGCCCGTGGCCCGAAGAGATTAACCGCCAGATAACCGGCCGTATAGCAACCTATAACTTTGCACCCACACAACTGAGCAAAGCCAATCTCCTGCGCGAGGCTGTCGACGAAAGAAGCATCACAGTAACAGGAAACACTGTAGTGGATGCCCTCTATTGGGTAGTCGACAAGATTAAGGAGGACAAGAGCCTTAGCGAAGAGCTTAAAAAAATATTGCAATCTGCGGGATACGACCCCGACCGTCTCTCAGGCGACAAGAGGCTTGTACTCATAACCGGACACAGACGCGAGAATTTCGGCGACGGATTCATAAACATGTGCACAGCCATCAAGGACCTTACACAAAAGTACCCCGATGTCGACTTTGTCTACCCCATGCACCTCAACCCCAATGTACGCAAGCCCATACACGAGGTATTCGGCGAAGATTTAAGTAATCTTGGCAATATGTTCTTCATTGAACCGCTTGAATATCTGTCATTTGTCTACCTGATGGAAAAATCGACCATCGTACTCACCGACAGCGGCGGTATACAGGAGGAGGCACCCGGACTCGGCAAGCCCGTACTTGTGATGCGCGACACCACAGAACGTCCCGAAGCCCTCGAAGCTGGTACAGTAAAACTCGTCGGCACAAATTACGACAAGATTATGGAAGAGGTATCGCGCCTGCTCGATGACAGCAACTACTACGACACAATGAGCAAAGCAGTCAATCCCTATGGCGATGGACAGGGATGCAGAAGAATTGTAGAAACATTCAAGGGAGATTCCATAAATTAGCTATGGAGGCTACTGCTCAGGCCGAATAAAACATTGACTATAATGAGAATGCGCATATATATTTCGATTTTGGCATTCACCTGCCTGCTTACTGCATCATTTGCAAGAGAGAATGAAGAGGTAAAGCCCATATTCAATAGGGCACCCTTGACAGAAGCACCATACGCCCAACTTCCCCTTGGCGAAATAGAACCTTGCGGATGGTTGAAAGCACAGATGCAGACAATGCTTGACGGCATGACAGGCAACCTTGACAAGACATACGAAATGGTTGTTGGCGACAACAATGCATGGCTCGGTGGCGAAGGTGATGCGTGGGAAAGAGGCCCATATTGGATAGACGGTGCACTGCCCATGGCCTATATAATGAATGACAAGCCACTGAAAGCGAAATGCAATAAATGGGTGGAATCCATACTTGCAAGCCAGAAGGAGAACGGCTATTTCGGCCCCGACACCGACCGCCCTTACCTCGACGGGATGCAACGCAACAATTCTGCCGACTGGTGGCCTCGGATGGTGGCACTTAAAATATTGCAACAGCATTATATGGCAACCGGCGACAAGCGGGTCATAAAATTCATGGAGCGCTATTTCGAATATCAGAGTAAGCAACTCGAAAAGACCCCATTGGGGCACTGGACCTTTTGGGCTACAGAGCGCGGAGGCGACAACTTGCTAATGGTACACTGGTTATACAACATCACAGGCAACAAGGAACTTCTAAAACTCGGCGAACTTATACACAAGCAGTCTGCCGACTGGACAGCCCGCTTCACCACCGACAACCACCTATACCGCCAGAACAGTCTGCATTGCGTAAATTTGGGGCAAGGGTTCAAAGAGCCTGTAGTATATTACCAGCAATCAAAGGACAAAAGGCATCTTGAAGCACCGATTGAAGCACTTCGACGCATGCGCCACACCATCGGCTACCCTACCGGTCTGTGGGCGGGCGACGAACTGTTACATTTCGGTGACCCCACACGAGGTTCGGAATTGTGCACTGCAACCGAAATGATGTACTCTCTGGAAGAGATGTACCGTATAACAGGCGATATCAGATTTGCCGACCTTCTGGAGCGAATAACATACAATGCCCTGCCTACACAGATAACAGATTCGGGTGATGCAAGACAATACTACCAGCAAATAAACCAGGTGGAAGTAACACGCAAGAGACGCAGTTTTTCCACTCCTCACGAAGATACCGACATACTCTTCGGCATTCTTACGGGGTATCCATGCTGCACCTGCAACCTGCATCAGGCATGGCCAAAATTCACCCAAAATCTATGGTACAAAAGCCCCGAAGGAGGATTGGCAGCAATGATTTATGCACCATCAAAAGTGAAGACCACACTCGACTCCGGAGCAGAAATAATGATAGAAGAGAGTACCGGTTACCCATTCGAAGAGAATATACGCTTCGACATATCCCTCCCCAAACGTAAACATCGCACAGCCACCTTCCCGCTTGAGCTGCGCATACCCGAATGGAGCAGAGGATACAGTCTGACCATCAACGGCGTAAAGTGCGAAGCTCCAGAAAAGCGCAAAGGCACAATATGTATAGTGCGCGAATGGAAAGACGGCGACAAAATTACATTGGAAATGAATGCCGAAGTAAACGTAACACGATGGTACGACAATGCAGCGGTGGTTGAACGCGGTCCGTTGGTATATGCACTGCGCATGGAAGAGAACTGGAGCAAGCATCGTTGCGAAGGTGAAGAGAAAAAGAAGTGGGGAGAGTATTACTACGAAGTTACATCTCCCGATGCATGGAACTATGCCCTAAAGAGCAACGATATAAGAAAAGAGAACATAAAGGATGTATTCATTGTGGAGAAAAGGGAGATAAGCGACTCTCCATGGTCACTCGACAATGCACCGATTCTTATAAAATGCAAGGGTATAAAACTTGATGACTGGAAGATGTCGCGCAATTCCGCCGGAGAGATTAACTACAACACCCAAATGGTAACAGGAGGGGAATTGGGCGAAGAGGAAGAAATAACATTGATACCCTACGGTTGCACAACACTGAGAATAACAGAATTCCCGGTAAGGCGGAAATAAGAAACAATATTTCAAGTAACTTATACATAACATTATTCTATCATGAATAACGACATAATCTCTATCGGCCTGTTTATCGATGGTGGCTATTATGCCAAGGTGAACCAAGCCCTCGAAGATACACTGCAAAGCAGAATCAACGTAGCAGCACTATTCTCATTCATAAAGGAGAAAGTGGCACAACTTGAGCAAGACAAGGAAAAGAACTGCCTGATAACCGAAAGCCACTTCTACCGCGGACGCTATAGGGCACACGATGCACAGAAGAAGAATCTTCTCTACAGCGAAAGAAGATTCGAGGACAGCCTTATTGAGAATGATGTAGTTTTCCACTACAAACATCTGCGCGAAATAGAGAAGGATGGAAAAACTACAGTAATAGAAAAAGGCGTTGATGTGTGGTTCGCCCTCGAAGCATACGAGATTGCCCTTTACCGCGAATTTGATTACGTTGTGCTTATTACCGGGGACGCTGACCACGAAATGCTCATACGTAAATTGAAAGCAATAAAGACCAAACCCATACTGCTTACATGGAATCTCACACAGCAGAATTCAACTTCGCGTCTGCTGAGTGACGAAGCATTTGAACATATTGAAATAAGCGATGTTGTAGAGACAGACAAACTTATTCTTAAGAAACTACTGTGCTGAAGAGCAACAGTTACAAAAAAACGATAACCATGAAAGGATTTATTTTAAAATGTGCAGCCGTAATGCTGCTTTTAACATCGACACTCTCTGTCGCGGCGCAGAATAATCTGCCACAAGTACCTTATATAGAAATAACTGCATCGGCACAGCGCAAAGTAACGCCCGATGAAATTTATTTGACGATAACCATAAAGGAGAGCGACTACAAAGGAAAGAAAACTCTTCAGCAGATGCAGCAGACGATGGTCGACATTCTGAAGAAGAACAAGGTGAACATCGACGAACAACTCACTGTACTCTCGATGGGCAGCGCTGTGAAACTGAAAAATTTTTCGTCAAAGATAAAGACTCTCACCACTGCACAGTATCTGCTTAAGCTGAACAGTGTTGAAATGATGCAGAGTATTATTTCCGGTCTTGAAGAGAAAGAGATTTCGAACATCGTACTCAGCGAAACAAAATACTCCAAGACAAAGGAACTTGAAGCCGAACTTGGAGTGGAGGCTGTAAAAAATGCCAAACAGAAGGCAATCATGCTTGCAACCGCTATAGGGCAGGAGGCCGGTAAAGCAATCTACATCAACACATGGGGCATGAATTCAACCTCACCTGCACGCAACCTCAGAATGAACAAGGCTATGATTGCCGAAGAGGCTGACGCTGTGGCAGGCAGCTACGAAGCACCACGCCTCTCCATTGCCGAGACGGAATACACTGTAACGGTGAATGCCCGCTTTGAGTTGAAATAATTGCATGGAGCAACCACCCTGCACAAGAAACACAACCGCACAAAACTACACTATGAACGCATCATTGCCTGAACTGACGGCAACATTTTCAAAGATAGGACTATTCACCATCGGAGGGGGATACGCAATGATTCCCTTGATAGAGCATTACGTGGTGGAACGCAACAAATGGGTCGAGAAAGAGGAATTTCTCGACCTCTTGGCACTTGCACAATCGGCTCCCGGAGTATTCGCCGTAAACATTGCTATATTCATAGGCTACAAACTGAGAGGACTTAAAGGGGCTATCTTCGCATCGCTGGGCAGCGCACTGCCATCGGTTGTGTGCATATTGCTCATCGCAATATTCTTCCGCACGTTCCGCGAAAACCATATAGTCGAATATGTATTCCGCGGCATACGCCCGGCAGTGGTTGCACTTGTGGCGGCACCGGTATTCTCTGTTGCAAAGACTGCAAAGATAACATACACCACCGTGTGGATTCCCATTGTGGCGGCACTGCTTATTGTGGCACTCGGAGTATCACCTATTTATATTATCCCTGCTGCACTCATTGCAGGATTCCTGTACGGTAAATTTACGGCAAAATGATGATTCTACTACTTAAACTATTCCTCACATTCTTCAAGATAGGAATGTTCAGTTTCGGCGGCGGATACGGCATACTCTCTGTGATGCAGGGCGAAATTGTTACAAGTAACGCATGGCTTTCTATGGCCGAATTTACGGATATTGTGGCCATCAGCCAAATGACCCCCGGCCCCATAAGCATCAACATGGCTACGTACGTCGGATACTCGATAATGAATCACGCCACAGGCTCGCAACTGATTGCCATTATAGGCTCGCTTATAACCTCATTGGGACTGATGCTTCCATCGCTTATACTGATGACTATCATCAGCCGCTATCTGTTGAAATACAGCAAAGGGCCTATGGTTAATGCCATTTTCAGTGTATTGCGCCCAACGGTAGTGGGACTTATAGCATCTGCCGCGCTGCTGTTGATGACACGAGAGAACTACGGTACACCCGGCGGCACTCCTCTGCGATTCTGGGTGAGCGTACTTATAACCATTGCTGCATTTGTGGCAGTAAGGCGCAAGGTGAGTCCTATACTTATTCTGGTAATAAGCGGACTTTTCACAGGTGTGCTTTACAGCATTGTGGAGTAATCATTTACCCGACATAAACATAGGAGAGAAAGAGTCGGCCCTGCAATCAAATGCCACCGCACCCGTTTCAGAAACATCAATGCACACAATACCAAGTGCTGCACACTCCCTTTCCACTCTGCGGCGCGTCATAAAATGAAGACCGGCATCCATAACGACATATTTTGCAGGATGCATGACGAGCAGACTTTCCATACTGCCCTTGAAGCCTTTGCAGAGAAAGAGAATATCCACCGGACAATCTTGTTTTCTATCCATCCAACTTTTGCCGGAAAGAAGTATTATACGACGGCCGCAAAAATCAGCCACGCCCTCGACATAACTGATATTGGCATCGGAATAATCGCTGTTCACCCACAGTGGTGTCTCCATCGACTCGCGGCGCAGATAAGGGTCGACGATATACTCCTTTTCAACCTCACTTTCATTCTCGGTTGAGAGCATATATGAGTTGTCGCGCGAAGCTGTCATCAGAAGAGCTGGGAATTTACTGCTATTGAAAAACATAATCGAACCACCGGGCTCATCGCTACGGAGATACCATCCCCATGCAACAACGGCAACAGCCAACATCAGTGCGGCGAGAAGGAACACTACCCTCTTGCGCACTGCGTAAATGGCGAGAAACACAATCAAAACCGCAAGCGCCCACGCCGAACAGGCATCAATATAAGGCAGTTCGACTGATGCCGCAGGCAATGATTCTACAAGACCGACCCACCCGTTGAGCATATCCACTGTCTTGCCGAGCATCCACGCTACAGCAGCGCATAGAGCAGAGACAGGTGAGGAGAGCCACAATGCCACCGACAGCGACATTATCACAAAGGCAAGCGGGACAACCACCAAATTGGTAAGGATAAAATAGGTAGGGAAGGTGCCAAAACTGTACCATATTACAGGCAATGTACCTATCTGAGCCGCAACGGATAGAGAAACCGTGTCGGCAATATAGCGGTAGCACTTGCCATAAGAATCGGCAACAAGCATCCTACGGATATATGGGAAAAACATCAGTATGGCAAACACCGCCGAGAAGGACAATTGGAAACTTACATCGAAAAGCGAGCGGGGCGAAAAAAGCAACATCGCTATCGCAGCAAAAGCAAGGGCATTGACCGAAGAGTTGTCGCGCCTTGCGCATCGCGCCACTGAAAAGAGCGTAAAAAGTATTGCCGCCCTCACAATCGAAGGGGAAAGGCCTGCGACAAAGGCAAACAGCCACAATGCACCCACAATGAGAACTTCGCGCAGAAGTGTGTAGCCTCTGTGGGTGCGCCATGCAGGTAATAGGAAAGAGAATATCAGATAGAAAATGCCAAGATGCAATCCCGACAATGCCAGAATGTGGCTCGCGCCCACAGAGGAGAAAGTATCTTTAATTTCGCGTGTAAGTTCACTCTTCTCTCCCACTGTCAACGCCGACAGCACTGCCTTTGCATCACTGTCGAAGCCCGTACGGCCGTAGAGTTCCAAAATCCGTTCCCTAAAAGCAAGCGCACGCATACGCAACGATAGTTCCTCAGCACCGTCCATTTCCCATGCACCTACAGGCAGATAGAGTATAGCCGTAACACCCTTGACATAAAGGAAATGCTTATAATCAAATTCGGCCGGATTGCCCGCATTCTTAGGGTTGTGTACCTTAGCCGCGAAACGCACCCGCCCGCCGATGCTCAGGTTTTCGGCATCCACACAATTGGCAAAATAGATATACGCTGCGCCCTCGCGCCGTCCATTCAGGGAATCGCAATCCTCGCGCCGCAGATGCACAAGCGCCTTTGTGGTCCGGTCGCCCATGTGCGGAGTTTCGAGAAAAACAGCAGAGTATTCACCCTTAGTTTCCTCCCATTGCAGCGCCATTGTCTTGTCATCGACACGCTGCACTACTGCACCGACTGCAAACATTGCCACCATCGCAGCCCCGCCGAAGAGCAGGGCCATACGCTCGAAAAAGAGAGCCGCCACGCAGACAAGCAGCGAAAAAAGAAGAAGCAGAGCCCACAAGGAGAGCTCTGCATCGCACGTATGAGCCACTGCAATACCGGCAATCATAGGTATTGCAAGCCTCAGTAAAGGATTGTTTCCCAAAAAGTCTGCGCCCCTCACAGTCTGCTACAATGAACGCAAAGCTGTGATTACCGCCTCGGGATTCTCGGCCTTGAAGACCGCGTTTCCGGCAACAAGCACATCAGCTCCTGCTTCGGCAAGCACTCGGCCCGTCTGCTCGTTAACGCCGCCGTCGACCTCAATGAGCGCCTTTGAACCGGTCGCTGCAATAAGTTCGCGCAACTCCTTGACCTTTTCCACTGTATGAGGAATGAACTTCTGTCCACCGAAGCCAGGATTTACACTCATCAAAAGCACAAGGTCGAGGTCGGCTATAATATCCTTAAGCATCATCACCGGGGTTGAGGGATTTAGTGTAACACCGGCCATCATTCCTGCCTCCTTTATCTGTGTAATTGCCCTGTGAAGGTGTGTGCATGCCTCATAATGGATGTTCATAACCTTTGCACCGAGAGCCTTCACCGCATCAAGATAGTTCATAGGGTTGACTACCATCAGATGGACATCGAGTGCCTTTGTGCAACCCTCGGCCACATACTGCAACACAGGAGGACCGAAAGAGATGTTGGGTACAAACACACCATCCATAATATCAATATGCAACCACTCGGCCTCACTGCGGTTAATCATATCAAGATCCGATTGCAGATTCGCAAAATTTGCCGACAACAACGACGGCGATACTATAATGCTCATATATAAATAAATTTTAATCACTTCCGAAAAAGCTAAGATACACACAAACGAACAATATAAACATGAATTTGCTTCAATGTTTTTTTTCAGTGAGCGTAGCGTATCTTCGCTGTTTACTGCAAAGATACACACAAACGAGCTAAAAACATGAAGTTACTTCAATGTTTTTTACAGCGTACACTTTTATTACAAAAGAAAAACCGCAAATAGATAAATTTATAGATGAAAATGCGTATCTTCGCAGTGTAAACAAAGAATACCCGCAAAAGGATAGAATGATAGAACAGCATATAATACTCGAAGGTATAGACCCTGTAAGCTTCTACGGCGCGAACAATGTGCACCTGACGATGCTCAAGAAACTATATCCCAAACTGCGCATCGTGGCACGCGACAATGTGATAAAGGTCATTGGCGACGAAGAGGAACTTGAACGCTTCCGTCAGGTTGTCGAGAGACTGATAGCACACTGCACACGATACAACAGCATAGACGAAGAGGCTATAATAGATGCCGTCAACGGCAAGAAGAGCGACAAGGGCAACGACAGCAATGTCATTGTCTACAACGTAAACGGCAAGCCCATATACCCGCGCAGCGAGAATCAGTGCAAGATTGTGGAGGAGTTCGGCAAAAACGACATGATATTCGCTGTAGGCCCTGCCGGTACGGGAAAGACCTACACCGCCATAGCCCTCGCTGTGAAGGCGCTGAAGAATAAGGAGGTGCGCAAGATAATCCTGAGCCGTCCCGCAGTGGAGGCCGGTGAAAAGCTCGGATTCCTCCCCGGAGACATGCGCGACAAGATAGACCCCTATCTGCAACCCCTATACGATGCCCTTGAGGACATGATACCCAACGCAAAACTGAAAGAGTTCATGGACATGAACATCATACAGATAGCCCCGTTGGCATTCATGCGCGGACGCACGCTGAACGACGCCATTGTGATACTCGATGAGGCACAGAACACCACTCCGCAGCAGATAAAGATGTTCCTCACACGCATGGGCAACAACACAAAGATGGTGATTACAGGCGACCTCACACAGATAGACCTCCCCGACAAGAAAGGCTCTGGACTGACACAGGCACTCAACATACTCAAAGGTGTAAAGGGAATAGGCTTCGTTACGCTCGGCAAGAAGGATATTGTGCGCCACAAGCTTGTAACACGCATAGTAGAAGCATACGAAAGCTACGAAAAAGAAGAAAAGAACAAAAAAGATAAAGAAAAAGAAGATAACATTAAAGAATAAATATCATGGCAAAAGCATTAACAACCACAGATTTCCACTTCAAGAAACAGAAGAGTCTCTACCACGGTAAAGTACGCGATGTATACAACATCGGCGACGACCTTTTGGTAATGGTAGCAACCGACAGAATTTCGGCATTCGATGTTATATTGCCTAAAGGCATCCCCTTCAAAGGACAGGTGCTCAACCAGATAGCATCTACATTCCTCGATGCGACCGCTGACATCGTGCCCAACTGGAAACTCGCTACTCCCGACCCTATGGTAACAGTAGGACTCAAGTGCGAAGGTTTCCGCGTGGAGATGATCATCCGCGGCTACCTCACCGGCAGTGCATGGCGCGAGTATAAGAACGGTTGCCGTTCAATCTGCGGCGTAACCCTCCCCGAAGGCATGCGTGAGAACGAGAAATTCCCCACCCCCATCATCACCCCCACCACAAAGGCCGATGAAGGACACGACGAAAATATCTCGAAAGAAGAGATTATTGCACAAGGTATCGTAAGCGCTGAGGATTATGAGCAGTTGGAGAAATACACCTACGCCCTCTTCGAGCGCGGCAGCCAGATGGCAGCAGAGAAGGGCCTTATTCTTGTAGACACAAAATACGAATTCGGCAAACGCGACGGCAAGATATACCTCATCGACGAGATACACACTCCCGACTCATCGCGCTACTTCTACGCCGATGGCTATCAGGAGAAATTCGAGAAAGGCGAGCCTCAGAAACAGCTCTCAAAGGAGTTTGTACGCCAGTGGCTCATAGAGAACGGCTTTATGGGACAAGAGGGACAGCAGGTACCCGAAATGAGCGACGAATATGTAAACAGCGTATCGGAACGCTACATCGAGCTCTATGAGCACATCGTAGGCAAGCCCTTCGTAAAGAGCGACACAGAACACATCGACGAGCGCATCAAAGCCAACATCAAGGATTATCTCGGCTGCTAATCATACACAACAGTCCATACACCAAGATGGGGAGCAGGCATACGCCCCGCTCCCCTCTTCTGTAAATTCACATAAATGAAAAAGATATACGGAATAATAGGCAATCCTCTCGGCCAATCGGCATCACCGGCATTCTTCAACAAAAAGTTCGCCGACGAAGGAATAGATGCCGAATATCTGCCCTTCGAACTACAAAGCATCGAGGAGCTTCCGCAAATATTGGAGAAGCACCCCACCCTATCGGGTTTCAACGTAACAATCCCTTACAAATTGCAGATAAAGCAGTTTCTTGCAGGAATCAGCGACGAAGCAAAGGAGATTGACGCCGTCAACGTAGTCAAGGTGAAGCACGATGACAACGGCACGCCCCGCCTGTACGGATACAACAGCGATGTGATAGGATTTTCGCGCTCCATTGCCCCCATGCTCACCGCCGACGACAAGAAGGCACTTGTGCTCGGCACCGGCGGAGCATCAAAAGCCATCATCTACGCACTCAGACAGTTAGGACTGGAAGTACAGTCAGTATCGCGCAAGGCAGGCGAAACAGCCATCGCATACAGCGACCTTACACCCGAAACAGTGTCCGCCCACACAGTGATTGTAAACTGCACCCCGCTGGGCATGGTAGGACACGGAGTGGACCAATGCCCAGACATACCATACGACGCACTCACCGATAGGCACATACTCTACGACATTGTCTACAACCCCGAAAACACCCTCTTTCTACAGAAGGGGCGTCAAAGAGGTTCACGCACAAAGAGCGGATACGAAATGTGGTATCTGCAGGCACTCGCATCGTGGGAAATCTGGAACGCACAATGACAGCATTCATCATAATCCCATTGCCCATAAGCTTCACCGAATTGTTGGTGATAGCATTGGTTGTGCTGGTAATAAACATTATTTGGAAATTAAACCGAAAAAGATGATACTATTCAACAGCGACTACATCGAAGGCGCACACCCCTCGATACTCGAAGCCCTCACCCGCACCAACTACGACCAGACACCCGGATACGGCGAGGACAAATACTGCGAAGAGGCACGCAACATCATACGCCAACAGTGCAACGACGACACCCTCGGAGTGGAATTTCTCGTAGGCGGCACACAGACCAATGTAACAGTTATTGATGCCCTGCTGCGCAGCTATCAGGGAGTAATCTCGGCAGACAGCGGACACATAAACGTACACGAGACCGGAGCCCCCGAAGCCACAGGACACAAGATAATAGCACTGCCATCGCCCGACGGTCGTCTGACACTTGAGCAGATAAAGGAGTGCAACGAAAACCATTGGAACGACCCCGTACACGAACACACCATACAGCCCGGAATGGTCTATCTCTCCTGCCCGGCAGAGAACGGACTCACATACACGCTTGCCGAACTGACAGAAATATCGGAATATTGCCGCGCAAACTTGCTCTACCTGTTTGTCGATGGCGCCCGTCTGGGATACGGTCTGCAATCGGAAGGATGCGACCTCACACTCGCCGACCTTGCACGCCTGTGCGATGTATTTTACATAGGCGGCACCAAAATAGGTGCACTCTTCGGCGAAGCAGTGGTCTTTTCGGACAAGGAATTGAAACGCAGTTTCAGATATGCGATAAAACAGCATGGAGGAATGTTGGCAAAAGGCAGACTGCTCGGAATACAGTTTGCCGAACTGCTCCGTGGCGGCAACGACTGTCTCTACTTCGAACTTGCACGCCATGCCAACCGCGAAGCGCTGCGCATACGCCGCGCCTTCGAGCAGAAGGGCATTCCCATGTGGAACGACTCACTCACAAACATGCAGTTCCCCGCACTCACCAAAGAGCAGCAGAGCAGACTTGCCGAAAAGTACATTTTCGAAGTATGGGGAAGATACGACGACACACGCGACATTGTGCGCTTCTGCACAAGCTGGGCGACACGCAGCGAAGCGGTAGACCAACTATGCAACGACATTAAGGAACTATGACCATGAACAAAGAACGTATAGATAAGGTACTCGACTACCTCAATGACAAGGGGTACAAATATGATTATTACGAGCATCCCGAAGCCCCCACGATAGCAATAGCCAAACAACATTGGCGCGACGATGGTTCGAAACACTGCAAGAACTTGTTTTTCAGAAACCACAAAGGCAATCGCCACTATCTTGTAGTTCTCGATTGCGAGCAGGACCTTGACATACACGACCTTGAACAGCGCCTGCATCAAGGCAAACTGACATTCGCATCGCCCGCACGCATGGAGAAATATTTAGGAATAAGCCCCGGCTCGGTATCACCCTTCGGACTTATAAACGATGCGGAGAATCATGTGCATCTCTTCCTCGACAGCAACCTGACAAAGTATGAATCGCTCAGCTTCCACCCCAACGACAACCATGCGACAGTGGTTATCTCGAAAGAGGAGTTTGCACGCTATCTTCAGGAGGTCGGGAATAGTTATGAGTATATTGAGATGTACTAAGGGAGGAGTATTTTCCGGGAAATAGGTTGATTTTTTAGGTACTAAGAACTCTAAACAACGTACACACTAAGGCTATAGCATCATCTTGGCAGGAACGCATGAGCAGATGATAAAGCTTCAGTGTGAAGGTAAACTTTATCAATGGATGAAGGTCTATATCCGTTATCTCAAGAATATATTCAGCATAGAGAATCCGGTGTCGTATGTTTTACACTTGGATGAAGTTACCGATGATGAACGTACCTTCTTTAGAATAACCATTCCATGCCATGAAGCTGCTGGTAATATTATAGCAGACATTGCTCATAAAGATGGTTCATTAAAAGCTTCAAAACGGGGTGTACTCAAAACCGGACTGCAAAGTGGACTCGAAAGTGGACTCGAAAGTGCACTACAAAGTGCACCAGAAACTGCACTGCAAATCATCAATGAAATTTATTAGTGTCCGGTAAATTTTTATTCCGCTTATGTTTTGAACTCCTCCGTCTTCAAAAACAAGTTTTTGAATGACCTCGCAAGCTCGGCACTCCTTTGATAATATCGAAACTATGCTGCGCTCGTTGTAAATGTAAGTAAACTTCCATTCACTCGCTTGCTATAGTTTTGGAAAGCTAAAGCTTTCGTCGTCGCAAACATTGCTTATTACGCAATGTCCCTCTTCAAGAGGGAGAATGTCATACATTAGTAGTTTTCAAGAATTTACATTCCTCCTCTTGAAGAGGAGGTGGATTCAAAAACTATGTTTTTGAAGACGGAGGAGTTCAAAACATAAGCAGAATAAAATTTACCGGACAACAATAAATATTACTCTGTTTGCTGTTAACCCATCCTTTTGAAGTGAAGGTGGATTCAATTGCGTAAGCAGTTGAAGACGGAGGAGTTCTCTTTGTTTGTCTATTCATTCGAACTTCTTCCCCTTTCGGGTACTTCAATTGCTTGCTATAAATATTTCCCTCCTTTCACGTTATTTATAACACTTCCCTTATAATGATATTGTTTGCTCTGTCCACAATAGATGTATCGAGTGAAGAGAGGTAAATTTGCGTGGTCGATTCAGAGTCGTGTCCCATAGCCTCGCTGATTACCGATATAGGAATGTTTTTGCTTTTTGCTGCGTTAGCCCAAGAGTGTCTTGCAGTGTACATTGTCAGTGGAAGTTGAAGGTTTACCATTTTGCCGATTATCTTCAATTTCCGGTTGATGAGGCATATTGCATTCTTGTATTGCATGCGTTCGTCCTTGTTTATGGATTTTATTATCGGTAGCATGTATTGTGATTGGGAATTGTTGTATTTCTCTACAATCTCCTGCATGCAATTTTCCCATCGTATAAGCAACTGTTGTCCGGTCTTGCGTCTGCGGTAAGAGAGTGTACCGTTCGTGAGGTCTTTCTTCCTCAAATATGCTATGTCGATGAATGACATTCCACGTGTGTAGAAACAAAACAGGAATATGTCGCGTGCAAACTCCAATGCCGGTTGTTGTGAGAGGTTTAGTTCTTTTATTTGCTTGACCGATTTCAAGGGTATTGCACGCTTTATGGTTTTGTCAATTCCTGTATATACGTGTTTGAAAGGGGTGCGGTTGATGGTCAATTCATTTTCGACAGCGCGGTTATATACAGCTCTAAGGATGCGCATGTAAAATGATGTGCTGTTCTTGCTGAGCCCTTTTAGCTGTAAATATGATTCATACTTTTGTATTATATCCGAATTTATGTTATTCAATTGAATGTCCTTGTTGTTCCTGAATTGCATAAAACTCCGTAGGGTAGTGCGATATGTTTCACATGTACGTTGTTTGCCCATTTGTTGCAGTCGGTCGATTATCTCCTGCATAAATTTGAACAGTGATTGTCCGTCGTTATATTTATGAAAGGCGGAGACTATTTCGTCTGCTGTGTATTTTGATTCTTTTTCTTCAAAATGTTTTATCACAGATTGCAGTTGCCCAATCTCTTCGTCTATATGTTCTTTGATGGATTGAATGTGCCGATACCTGTCGCCGCCTGTAATGATTACTGTGCTCTCATGTTCGTTCCATTCGCGTGCGAGTAGCCTGTAATCTGTTTTTATTTGACGTGTTGCACGATTGTGAATTATTTGATAGTAGATTGTTCCTTCATGCCTTTCTTTTGTCGAAGTGCGGAATTTTACCTTAATCTTTGCCATATGTTCGTAATGGAGGTTCTATAAATTAGTAATATTCTTTGTGGGGGTAAGAACAGGATTTTCTTGGTGAGACAACTGCCACTAATAATATAGCTGTATAGAATGCTAAATATGACAAAGCCCCCGAGAGTTAGAAATAACTGTCGGGGGCTTTGTCAACTTCGCTCTGTATGGTTGAGGTCTTTTTATTGCTTGCTGATGTAGTCGATGTATTGCATTATGAAGCGTTTTTGCTCAAGTGTTTCGGGGCTGCTCCTGTATGCTGATTTCGGGCAGTGGGAGTATTGTCGTGTGAGGAGGTCGATTACGGGATGATATTCTTTGAGGAATGTTGCGTAGTAGCAGGCTGCTATGGTGCCTGTGCGTCCGATACCTCCGCGGCAGTGTATGTATATTCTGTTTTCTTTCTCTTTGAGTATGGTTGTTATTGTTTTTATCAGTTGGGCTGTTTTGTCTGTGGTGGGGACACCGCAGTCTTTTATGGCGAAGCGTATGTGGGTCTGCTCTTTGTGTAGCCATTGTGTGTAGGGGAGCAGCTCGCCGCTTTCGGTGAGGTCTATGAAGTGGGTTATGCCGAAGCGGATGAAGCGGTCGATGTCTCGGCGTCCCAGTTTTTCATTGGCTGTTGCGGGGTATTCTCCTGCGTAGATTCTGTCGTCGACCTTGTATGAGTTGCGTATGGGGGTGTCGATGGTGGGGTGGGCGAGCAGGTGATTGAATGTGTATATGTAGTTTATCATTCTGCTTGGCAGGATGGATAGACAGGCTCTCCGTCTCTCTTCGTTGAGGGTGTACCCGTCACCGCAGGTGGCTGATGCAAGGGTGGCAGATATTGTTGTTATGGTGGGGTTACCAGTGGCTGCTGCGCGCCGGATGGTCTCTTCGAGGCTGTTGCTGTCGAGGTATATCCTGATGGCTTCGACTGTTGTGTCGGATGTTTCCGCCGCTGTGCTCAGGTTGTAGCCGAATGTATGTTCGAGGTATGTTTTTATTTCTTGTTTGCTTGCGCCTTTGTGGGCCAAATGGATGGCTGCCGCTGTTGCTTGTGCGCTTTTTATGCTGTCGGGGTGGCTGTGTGTTGCTTCTGCGGATATTTTGGCGAGGTGCAGTGCTTCGTCAAGGTTGTGCGCATATAGTGCTATGGGGGCGATGCGGAGGGCCGGGGTGTTATCGGGGGTGTCTATGGTTGCATGGTTTGTGTTGCCGAGCCACTCTTCGAATGGTCGGGTGTATCCTGCATCGTGGTATTTGTGTGCCCATTTGCGCAGATATGCGATGAGTATGTCGGCGGTGTGTTCGCTGTCTTCGATGAGCCATTCGGCGACAGCAAGTGTCTGTACTGTGTTGCCTGTGGGGTGTGCTCCGGTGAGTATTTGCTGTAAAGGGATACCGGCTTTTTCGGCGCGGCTTGTGAGGTGGGCTGCTATAATGTCGCTTGCTATGATGCTTAGTATCATTTGTGGTGTTATAATATCAGAGACTGTTCATTTTTTGATGGCTGAACAGTCTCTGATATTTCTATTTGGGTTGTTATTTTATGCCTTCGATGAAGCCTTCTACTGTGCTTTCGATGTTGTCGGTTATTTTCTTTATCTCTTTTTTGGTGGCTTTTATTGCGCCTTTGGTAAATGAGCCGTAGTAGCGGCCTTTGAGCTTGGCGAGTTCTTTTTTCTCATTTTCGCTCAGTTCGCCTGCTTCGAGTTTCTTTTCCAATTCCGAGAAGCGGGCTGTGAGTTCCTTTATCTCTTTTTCGGTGTATTTGTCGAAGTTGTTTTCTATCTTCTCGCAGATTTTGCTCATCTCGTTCAGTGAGCTTTTGGTTGGGTTGCACGAGGTGAAACTGAGAGTAAACAATAGAGTGAGGAATAATAGGAGTGTCTTTTTCATGGTGTATGTTGTTTTATTTTAGAAGTATTTTACAAATATAGATGTTTTGAATTTATTTTCGTGTAAATTTGCACCGGATTTTTAGAAATGTTTTGAAATGAATTTACCGTCGTTTGTCGATTTAATGGAGATTGCGGGTACATTTGCCTTTGCTATAAGTGGTATAAGATTGGCTTCGGCCAAGCGCTTCGACTGGTTCGGCGCTTATGTCGTTGGTCTGGTTACTGCTATCGGTGGTGGTACCATCAGAGATATTTTGTTGAACGTTACCCCCTTCTGGATGACAAATTCCATGTATCTGCTCTGTTCGGCATTTGCTCTGTTTTGGGTTATTCTCTTTGGAAAATATTTGATCAGATTGAACAATACTTTCTTTGTGTTCGATACCATTGGTCTTGCGCTCTTTGTTGTTGTGGGTGTCGAGAAGACACTTGCGCTTGATTATCCTATTTGGGTGGCTGTTGTGATGGCTACGCTGACGGGTTCGGCCGGTGGTGTGATGCGCGATATTTTTATCAATGAGGAGCCACTATTCTTCCGAAAGGAGATTTATGCGATGGCTTGTGTGATTGGCGCTTTGGTCTATTGCCTGTGCGACAGGTTGGGTGCCGAGACTATCGTCTCGCAGATTACTTGCAGTGTGTTTATATTCATCGTGCGTACTTTGGCTGTGAAATATAATATTTGTCTGCCGGTGCTTAATGGTGATGATGAGTATACCGAGGGTAACAAGTAATCTTTTTGCCGTATTGTTTCGGGGATTAGAATATTGTTTTTAACTTTGTGGTGCCGTCGTTTGAATAATCTGCGACGTGTTTATGTTTTATTAAATAAAAAGAAAAATGTCTAAATATATTGTCGATGACCCTCGCAAGGTTACTACGCATCGCCTTATCGAAATGAAGGCTAAAGGTGATAAGATTGCCATGCTCACTGCATATGACTATACTATGGCTTCCATTGTGGATGCTGCCGGTGTGGATGCTATTCTTGTTGGCGATTCCGCTTCGAATGTGATGGCGGGTAATATTACTACATTGCCTATTACTCTCGACCAGATGATTTATCATGCAAAGTCTGTAGTGAGGGCTGTAAAGCGTGCCATTGTTGTGGTGGATATGCCCTTCGGTACGTATCAGGTAAATGCTGATGAGGCTGTGAAGAATGCTATCCGCATTATGAAGGAGAGCCATGCCGATGCTCTGAAGATGGAGGGCGGCGAGGAGATTCTTCCTTCTGTGCGCAAGATTCTTGATGCGGGTATCCCCATCATGGGACATTTGGGCTTGATGCCTCAGAGTATAAACAAGTTCGGTACTTACACTGTTCGTGCACGCGATGAGGAGGAGGCCGACAAACTTTTCAAGGATGCTAAACTTCTTGAGGAGGCTGGTTGCTTTGCCATTGTACTTGAAAATATTCCCGCTTCGTTGGCGAAAAAGGTTGCCGAGAGTGTGAGTATTCCTATCATAGGTATAGGTGCCGGTGCCGATGTCGACGGTCAGGTGCTCGTCTGTACCGATATGTTGGGTATGTCGGGTGGATTCAGTCCTCGCTTCCTGCGCAGATATGCTAACTTGAATGATGTTATCTGTGACGCAGTGGGCAGTTATGTAAGCGATGTGAAGAGCCGCGATTTCCCCAACGAGAAGGAGCAGTATTAGGCTTTATAGGGATTTATAATATAACCAATAGGGTAGAAGATTCTTTTTTGCTCCGATGCTGAATGGATGGTGTCGGATGCAGTTAATAATTCAGCGGAGGCTGTGCCATTTGTTTGGCGCAGCCTCTGTCTTTAACAACCCCTTGGGGCTGAAACTGCCTTCAGAATGGTGCTAATGTAGCTCGGTTTTCGCTTATACAGGTTCAATAGGATTGGTATATGTAATCGCATTGTAAATGCTTACACTTAATACATCCGCATTGCAAATGCGGATGGACAAGGGTGATGATTTACAACGGGAAGTAGATTCCTACTCTCCGACAATAATAATAGATTAAACGCAGAAACATGAGAATTCTGTGTCGTAGAACGTGTATTCACCTATATTGGCCGGTTCAATCGGATTGATATATGTAATCGCATTGTAAATGCTTACGCTCAACACATCCGCATTGCAAATGCGGATGGACAAGTGACCTCCCCGAGGTGCTCTACGCTACCGTAGCTGATGATGAAAGTGATGCCCAGACCCGTACATACGTTGACGGTAATTCAGTGAAATGGCATAGCGGTGAGTCCATCTCATACAAATATGCAATTAGTCAATATCCTTATCCACTAAAAGTAATTCCCATTTTTTACCGTTAAGATAAACTTTCTTAGCTTCGATAGCGCCAAGCATATACTCTTTTTGGCGCTCATCTTCTGAATAGTATTTGTCATTAGATTCATATCGCTTTTCTAAATCAAGGAGCTGATTAACATACTCAAAGTCTTTCGGGAACTCATTGCTAAGTTCCAACATAGTAAGTAATTCTGAGCCTTTGTCTTTAAGTTTGTCTTTCATATCTCGTCCAGTTTCCTCTCCAAGGCATAGCATCAATCCATACCATCTACCACGATACCTATAAGATGATAACCCAGATACTTTTTTCTTTGTTTTGAAAATGTCAAATAATCCCATAGTAATATAATTTACAAATATCCACTGCACATCCCACAACGGGTTCATATAAAAAGAAAGTGTGAGATGTTCGTTTATCTAACAATGGGCATTTGGCGTGGCCTCGACGAAAAAAACAATACTACTCATCCGTACAGTATGTGGAGTAGGCACAGAACGTGCCGACGAAACATACCAATACCAGTGATGTAAGCATCCGTTATCCTTTCGTCTAAAATCGCCAAATTTAATTGTTAAGGATTAGCGAAACACTTTCACTAATAAATATGTCTGCCGAGAGCAAGCCATCTACTACGCAAAATTAAACAAAGTTTTTTAGTTAAGCAAGGATTTTAGAGAATTTAGTGAACTATAGAACTTAGAGATCTGCACTAAAATACTAACGTTTGCACTCGTCGGTACACGCATTGTTGCTACGTTCAAAACCGTCAGTAGTTTTTTTAGAATTTATGAATCGAGTAGGAGGAAAACGAAGCAGTTTTCTTCCTACTTTCGTTTTCCGACCTCTCACACCACCGTACGTGCCGTTCGGCATACGGCGGTTCCTATTTTAGATTCCATTCGCGGTACAAATCCGTCAAGCAAGGATAGCCTGCCACCTTTAGCGATGTATTAGGGATTGCCCGCTTTAATATAGCACTATCAGCTATCCGCCAATAGCCTTTGCGAGTGTTACCCCATTGGTAGGCTTGATACTTCTCTATGCCACATTTAACGAGGTTGGAGACCTTTGTCTTGATTTTCTTCCATGACTTCCATATACACATGCGGATTCTGCGACGTAACCATTCGTCTGTTTCTATGCACAACCGTTTCATCTCAGCCAAGTAAAAGTAACCTACCCATCCTCGCATATATTCCTGTAGTTTCTGCTTTCTCTTCTCATAGCCCCATCCATTACTGCGTTTAGTCAGTTCTTTTAGTTTTGATTTCAACTTTGTCTTGGATTTGCGGTGAATAGTCAGAGAGCATTTACCTTTGGATACACGGAAAGAATAGCCAAGGTATTTTATGCCTTGGACGTAGGAAACCGCGCTCTTTTCTTGATTTACTTTCAGATAAAGGTGGTTTTCTAGAAAACTGCTGATTGATTTACGTACACGATTAGCTGCACGTTTGGATTTACAGAGTATCAGCGCATCGTCAGCATATCTTACAAACGGGTGTCCTCTGCGTTCTAGTTCCTTGTCCAATTCATGAAGCATGATGTTACTCAGGAGAGGACTGAGAGGTCCTCCTTGTGGAGTACCTTCCTCACTTGACTGGAACATACCTTTTACGAGAACTCCGCTCTTAAGATATTTGTGGATTAGGCTGATTATTCTGCCGTCTTTTATCGTGCGGCTAAGAATCTCAATGAGTTTGCTATGGTTTACGGTGTCAAAGAAACGTTCTAAGTCCAAGTCTACTACATAGTGGTAGCCTTCGTTTATTATCTTCTTAGCCTCATGAAGAGCGTGATGACAGCTCTTGTGGGGACGGAAACCATAACTACGGTTGGAAAACTGACGCTCATAAATGGGCATCAATGCTTGATTGATGGCTTGCTGAACCAATCGGTCAACCACGGTGGGGATTCCCAATCGGCGCATCTTGCCATTATCCTTGGGTATCTCTACCCTACGGACAGGATTGGGACGGTAGCTACCGTCAAGCAAAGAACATATTAGTTCATCCTTGTTGGAGCGAAGCCATGGAAGTAATTCTACACACGACATCTTGTCAACACCTCCACAGCCCTTATTCCTCACTACGGCTTTATAAGCCTTGTTTAGGTTGGCGGGACTAAGGATTACTTCAAGTAAGTGTTCTTTGTCAAATGGAACTTCCACGATGCCAACTTCGGCCATCCATATGAAAGTCTGCACTCCCTCATACCATTCGGATTCCGTCCTAGCTCTTTGAGGGCAGTCATTAACACGGGATAATGTTTTCTGCATTCTACCTTTCATACGGTAACTTTCAATTACTATCGCTTAATTATTAGGTTCAGTCCTTCGTGCTGTGTGTTGAAATCAGTACTACTATGACCTCGGCTGACTTCTTACGGCAAGTTTTGCTCCATGGCTTTTGCGCTTACATGCTATTCGCCATGTCCGTAAGACCTCCTCAGATAAGGGTATTAACTTTCCATCTTATGCCTGCTTCATCTACACCACCCGTTCCGAATAGCTATAGGGCTTCAGTTTGTTTAGCAACCTTACCCACGGGCATAGCCTTGTATGAAGTTTCTGTTCGTCAGACCAGATGTTTGCCGACGGCTTCCTTCAGATTCCACCTCACGATGGACACCCTTGCCTTAGGCTATGCGATTCCCGCTATTAGGGCTCGCTCGGGACTCTCACCCGTTAGCTAATACTCATGCTGAGCGTACTATCAAAAAAAGTGTTCAGCCGATTGGCTGAACACTTTTTTTGATGTTTGCAGGCTGATTATTTCATCAGTTCGATGCTGCGTTTTACGAAGTTGTTGAGTGCTTCGCCTGTGAGCATGTTGTTCTGCAATAGGGTGATGTCTATGAGTTGCGAAATGTGCTTGTCGTTTGCTGCATACTCGGCGAGGATGGCCTCTTTGTTGCTTTGTGCCTCGGTGAGTTTGCGCTCTACTTCAGCAAGTTCGTCTTTCTCTGTCTGGGGAATTTCATCCTCTTTCTTGTCCTTGCGTGCGGCGTAGAGTTCGCTGCGGCGTGCGTTGAGCTTGTCGTTCTCTTCGTTGATGGGAGCGAGTTTTTCGGCGCAACTGCTTTCTGCATCATTGAGGGCACGTTTTATCAAGGGGTGCTCTTCGTTGATGATTACTGTATACATGTCGGGCATGTCGCCATAGAAGTTCATTCCTGCCTGTATGGCTGCCATCTCTTTCATGCGGCGCATGTATTCGGCCTGTGTGATGATGATGGGGGCTGCGTCCTCGCCCATGCACTCGGTCTGTACGTGGAACTCTTTCTTGTCGAGTTTGGGCATGCGGCTGCTGAAGATGCCTGTGAGTATTTCGCGTTTGTCGCCGTTGAGGGTGGATGCTTTCTGCTCTTCTTTTACGATGAGGCGCTCAACGATGTCGCTGTCTACGCGTGAGAAGCGTGTCTTTTCGAACTTGCGCTCAAGCATACTGATGAGGGCTACATCCAGCTGGCCGTCCATCATCAGTACGTTGTAACCTTTGTTGGTAGCGTTCTCTATGAAGCTGTACTCTTTCTCCTTGTTGCTTGCGTAGAGGTAGATGAGGTTGCCGTCCTTGTCGGTCTGCTCGGAGGATACGAGTGTCTTGTACTCTTCGTATGTGTACTTCTTGCCGTCGGTGTCCTGAAGAAGGGCATACTTGCTTGCTTTTTCGTAGAAGTCCTCTTCGGTGAGCATTCCGTAGTTGATGAAGATTTTGAGGTCGTTCCATTTGTCCTCGAACTCTTTGCGGTCGCTCTTGAAGATTGATTGCAGACGGTCGGATACTTTCTTTGATATGTAGCCTGAAATCTTCTTTACGTTGGCATCGCTCTGCAGGTATGAACGGGATACGTTCAAGGGGATGTCGGGCGAGTCGATTACGCCGTGCATCAGTGTGAGGAAGTCGGGTACTATGCCTTCTACTTCGTCGGTTACATATACCTGGTTGCAGTAGAGCTGTATCTTGTTGCGCTGCATTTCGATGTTGCTCTTTATCTTGGGGAAGTAGAGCACGCCGGTGAGGTGGAAGGGGAAGTCTACGTTGAGGTGTATCCAGAAGAGGGGCTCGTCGCTCATGGGGTAGAGCTTGCGGTAGAATTCCTTGTAATCCTCGTCCTTGAGCTCTGTGGGTTTGCGTGTCCACAGAGGGGTGGTGTCGTTGATGATGTTGTCCTCTGAGGTCTCTGTCTGCTTGCCGTCTTTCCACTCTTTCTTCTTACCGAAGGCTATCTCTACGGGCAGGAATCGGCAGTATTTGTTGAGGATGGCGCTGATACGTGACTCTTCGAGGAACTCCTTGCTCTCTTCGTCTATGTACATTATGATGTCTGTTCCGCGGCCGTCTCTCTCGGCTTCGGTTATTTCGTATTCGGGGCTTCCGTCGCAGCTCCATTTGATGGCTGTTGCTCCTTCTTTGTATGATTTTGTTACAATCTCAACGCGCTTTGATACCATGAACGATGAGTAGAATCCGAGTCCGAAGTGGCCGATGATGGAGTTTGCTGTGTCCTTGTATTTTTCGAGGAAGTCTGTTGCTCCGGAGAGGGCTATCTGGTTGATGTATTTTTCAATCTCTTCGGTGGTGAGTCCTATTCCGTTGTCGCTTACGATGATGGCGTCGGGTGTGAGACTGACGGTTACTTTCAGGTCGCCAAGCTCGCCTTTGTATTCGCCCTTTTCGTAGAGGGTTTTCAGCTTCTGTGTGGCGTCGATGGCGTTTGATACTATTTCACGAAGGAATATTTCGTGGTCGCTGTAAAGAAATTTTTTGATGACGGGGAATATGTTTTCTGTTGTTACCCCAATGTTACCTTTCTGCATATAATTTTTGTTTTTATTGTTTCTGTGTATGAAAATGTTTTCTGTATGTATATAAACAAAAAAAATGCCAGATGTATCGACATCTGACATTTTGTCGGTGTGCATGAAAATTTTTCATGTTTTGGCAGGGTCTTCTATTCTTTGGGTGTTACTTCGAAGCGTAGTTTGTCGTTTTGCTTGTCGGCTGTAACGTTGATGTTGTCTCCCTCTTTTATCGTTTGTGATATTATAAGTTCGGAGAGTTCGTCTTCGATGTATGTCTGTATGGCGCGTTTCAGCGGGCGGGCACCGAACTGCTTGTCGTAGCCTTTGTGGGCGAGGAATTCCTTTGCTTCGCGGTCGAGTTGCAGGGTAAACTGCATTTCGGCGGCGCGCTTGAGAACGGGGCTTAGTTCGAGGTCGACGATGTTGGTGATGGCTTCAAGGTCGAGCTGTTCGAAGTTTATTATTTCGTCGACGCGGTTGAGGAATTCGGGGGCGAAACGTTTGTTGAGTGCTTTCTTGATTATGTCGTTGCCTTGCTTGCCCGATGCTGCCTCTGCTTTGGCAAAGCCTATGCCTGCGCCGAATTCTTTAAGTTCGCGTGTGCCTATGTTGGAGGTCATGATTATCACTGTGTTGCGGAAGTCTATGGTGCGTCCGTAACTGTCGGTCAATCGGCCTTCGTCCATCACTTGCAGCAGTAGGTTGAATACGTCGGTGTGGGCTTTTTCAAGTTCGTCGAGCAGGACGATGGAGTAGGGGCGTCGGCGTACTCTTTCGGTCAGCTGGCCTCCTTCTTCGTAGCCTACGTATCCCGGAGGCGCTCCTACGAGACGCGATACGGTGAACTTTTCCATAAACTCGCTCATGTCGATGCGGATAAGTGCGTCGGTGGTGCCGAACATGAAGCGTGCAAGCTCTTTGGCGAGAAGGGTTTTTCCTACTCCTGTGGGGCCGAGGAACATGAATGTGCCTATGGGCTTGTTGGGGTTCTTCAGGCCTACACGGCTGCGGAGGATGGACTTGGTGAGCTTGTCGATTGCTGTCTCCTGTCCTATTACTTTGCCGGTGAGTTCAGTTCTCATTGTTCTCAGGCGTGCCCATTCGTCCTGTTGCATACGTTGTACGGGTACGCCGGATATCATGGATACCACTTCGGCGATTTTCTGGTCGTCTACTGTCTGGCGTTCGCTGCGTGAGGCCTTTTCCCACTCCTCTTTCATCTCTTTGAGGCGCTCTTCCATCTTCTTTTCGTAGTCGCGGTAGTTGGCTGCGCGTTCGAAGTCCTGGCGTTTTACGGCTTCCTGCTTTTCGCTGCGGGCTACTTCGACGAGCTTTTCCTGCTCTTCTATTTCGCGGGGAACGCTGATGTTGGTGAGGTGCATGCGTGCGCCTGCTTCGTCCATTGCGTCAATGGCTTTGTCGGGGAAGGCACGGTCGGTTATGTACCTGTCTGTCAGTGTTACACAGGCTTTTAGGGCTTCGTCGGTGTAGGTTACGTTGTGGTGGTTTTCGTATCTCTCTTTGATGTTCTGCAGTATGTGCAGGGTATCATCGGCTGTGGTGGGTTCGACGATTACCTTCTGGAAACGGCGTTCGAGGGCGCCGTCTTTTTCAATGCTTTTGCGGTATTCGTCGAGGGTGGTTGCGCCTATGCATTGCATCTGTCCGCGGGCGAGGGCGGGCTTAAGGATGTTTGCCGCATCCATTGAACCGGGTGACGAACCTGCGCCTATGATGGTGTGCATTTCGTCGATGAAGAGTATGATGTCGGGGTTTTTCTCCAGTTCGTTGAGTATGGCGCGAAGGCGCTCTTCGAATTGTCCGCGGTACTTTGTACCTGCGACTACTGCTGTCATGTCAAGCGATATGAGGCGTTTGTTGAAGAGCATGCGCGATACTTTGCGCTGTACGA
>SUXT01000071.1 GCA_015060835.1 Bacteroidales bacterium | reverse complement strand
TGAATCCACCTCCTCTTCAAGAGGAGGAATATAAATCATTGAAAATTACTAATATACGACATTCTCCCTCTTGAAGAGGGAGTGCCCAAAGGGCGAGGGAGTTCCAATCATTGACTTAAATTTGTCTTAATAAAGAATTGGGGCTTGTAGTTACTTAAATATTGAATTTTAAACGACTTAAATACGTTTACCGGACACTAATAATTCTAAAAAGCTCCTGCCCTTAAAGGGGAGGTGGATTCAAAAAACGAAGTTTTTTGAAGACGGAGGGGTTTTCCTCGCTTAGCACGGTTTATTGCAATACGATAGGTTAAGAACCCCTGTCCATCCGCATTTGCAATGCGGATGCTTTGAGTATCAGCATTTACAATGCGCTTATATAATCCAATAGAACCTATATAAACGAAGAAAGAAGTACATAGATTCATAATGGGTTTTATTTTAGCGCATCACAGATGCTTATACTCTATCCTTCGCGTTACAAACGCGAAGGGACGAGGAGACGGAGGAGCTTGAAACTTTTTGCTTGTGTCTTCATTCAAACTCCCTCCCCCTTCGGGTACTCCCTCTTATCCAAGAGTGAGAGTTTTATTGATTAAAATTCCCCTGTCCATCCGCATTTGCAATGCGGATGCTTTGAGTATCAGCATTTACAATGCGCTTATATAATCCAATAGAACCTATATAAACGAAGAAAAAAGTACATAGATTCATAATAGGTTTTATTTTAGCGCATCACAGATGCTTATACTCTATCCTTCGCGTTACAAACGCGAAGGGACGAGTTTACCGGACACTAATAATTCTAAAAAGCTCCTGCCCTTAAAGGGGAGGTGGATTCAAAAACGACAGTTTTTGAAGACGGAGGGGTTTTCCTCGCGTAGTATGGTTTATTGCAATACGATAGGTAAAGAACCCCCTCCGAACTTTTTTCCGAGAAAAAAGTTCTCGTCCCCCTTTAAGAGGGACAGCTTTTTTTAAGTTTCTTATTTTGAAGAGATTAGCAAAATATAAAAACTGAAAGATGTGTCCAAAGATTAGCTTAAAGAGGGACAACTTTTTAAGTTACTAATTCCAACAACGTTGCACTTTAGATAATATATTTGATAATCATTTAAATTATAAAAGTCAATTCAATTCAGAGAATGAGTTTCTTACTGCATCGCTCCTTTACGGAAAAATAATTGTGAACCTTGTAAGACCATCATTCCCGGTTTGAAGGGAGAAGCGACAACCGTGGCTGCTCAATACTTCGCGTATGAATATAAGTCCTATGCCTTGTCCTCCTGTCTTTGTGGTAAAGAAAGGACTGAAGAGGTTGGGCTCTGTCTCCTTGTCGATGCCGCGGCCATTGTCAGTGATGATAATCTGCGAAGGGGAGGGGAGAGTGCAGATGCTTATTTCACCGTCGCGCTCTATGCTTTCAACCGAGTTCTTAATTATGTTCACAAGCACCTGTTCCAACAATATTGTATCTACGTTTGCGGGCACAGCCTCGGTCGAGAGATTCATTTTAAGTGTAATGTTATGCTCGCTGCATAGGTTTTCCATGAAGAGTTTACTGCGTGTGATGCAGTCGTTAAGGTCGGAGGGCTTCAGTATCGGAGCGGGGATTTTTACAACATCGGCAAAGCGGGTAATAAAGCGGCTCATGCTGTATCCGCGCTCTTCGCACACCTCCATCACTTTGCACAACTCTTCGGCATCGCTCTGCATGGTCTCCGCTGTCATTGTACGCAGTGCTTCTGTGGCCGAATCGAGTGTTGATGTTATTCCACCCATCGTGTTGTTCACTTCGTGAGCTATCATGCGTATCACCTTTTCGTAGGCGCTCTTTTCGGCGCGGTGCAACTCCTCGGTCATAGGCTCTATAAGCACGAAAGGGTGGGAGAACCCTCTGTCGCGGAACGAGAGTCGTGAACAACTGTATATTTTTGTGCCGTTGAGCCTTATTGTATGCGACGATTCATCGTCAATCTTTGATATTTCTTGCGCGAGAGACGATTCAAGTTCATTCAGCATTTTCCCGATGGCCTCGTTGCCTACTGCTACGAACTTTTTTGCAGATGGGTTCATGGTGGTTATCTTGCCGTCAAAGTCGAGTATAATCACCCCCATGGGCGAGGCGTTTATCAGAAGGTCGAGAAAATGGTTTTGCTCTCTCAGTCGCAGACGCTCGTTTCTCATCTGCTGCATCATGCGGTTGAAAATGGAGATAATCTGGTCGGCCTCGCGTTGCCCTACAGGGGCGAGTTTACTGCTGAAGTCCTGATTGTGCAGAAGCTCCATACCATCGGAAATGCTGTTCATGGAAATCACCACCTTACGGTAGAAGTAGACAAGGAATATGATGCAGGCCAGTGTGAGCAGTTCGGTAAGATAGAATATCACTCCGCTTTGCATCGGTGTCTGCACAATTAGAAGCACCCACGCTGCTGTAAGCAGGGCTATCAGTATGATGAAGAGGTTACGCAGTCGCATAGGCTATCGGGTGATTATTCCTTGAGTCCGTACTTTTCCATTCGGCGGTAAAGTGCTTGCCGGCTTATTCCCAACGATGCTGCCACTTGGGCGTGGTTGTTGTTGTATTTTTCGAGTGTCTTCTTTATTGTGTGATACTCTATCTCGTCGAGGGTATGCCCTGATGTTGTTATATCGCTGTCGTTGGTGGCAATGGCTGTGCTTACGGGGGATTGTGCCTCGAAGTCGGCAGCCGTAAGCAGTTTGCTGCCACTGATGAGTATGGTGCGCTCTACAAGATTCTTCAGTTCGCGTATGTTGCCGGGGTAGGGCAGGCGGCTGAGGTATTGCAGTGCATCGGCCGAGAACTCGGCAGTTTCGCCCTTGCTCTGCTGTGCCAGCTGTGCTGCAAAGTGCTTGGCGAGCAGAGGGATGTCCTCGCGTCTTTCGCGCAGTGCGGGAAGGTGTACGTTAATGAGGTTTATTCGCCAATAGAGGTCCTCGCGGAAGGTGTGCTCGTTTACCATCTTTCTGAGGTCGGCATTTGTGGCGCTCACCACGCGGATGTCTACTTTGCGCGGGCGGCTGTCGCCGAGCACTTCGTAGGTCTGTTCCTGAAGCACGCGCAAGAGTTTCACCTGACAACTGATGTCGAGTTCGCCTATTTCGTCGAGGAAGATTGTGCCGCGATGTGCCATTTCGAAGCGTCCCACTCTGTCGCTCGTTGCGTCGGTAAAGGCTCCGCGCTTGTGGCCGAACATTTCGCTCTCGAAGAGCGACTGTGATATTCCGCCGAGGTTCACTTTCACAAATGGATTGTCGCATCGGCTGCTTCCGCGATGCAATGCTTCGGCTATCAGCTCTTTGCCGGTACCGCTCTCGCCGGTGATGAGCACCGAGGCATTTGTGTCGGCTATGCGTTCTATTGTTCCGAGTATGTTGTTCAGTTCGCGGCTTTTGCCTATGATGTTGCTGCGGTCGAACTTCCCTTTGATTATTTTTTCCTCCTCAATGGCTTTTCTTCTTTTGCCTGTCAACTCAAGGGCGGTCTCTATGCGTTGCATCAGAGCTATATTGTTCCACGGCTTTGTTATAAAATCGAATGCGCCTGCCTGCATACCTTTGACTGCAAGGTCTATGCTGCCCCATGCTGTCATCAGTATGACGGGAACATCGGGGCAGAATATCTTTACCTCTTTCAGCAGATAGATTCCCTCCTCGCCACTGGTGGTGAGGGTGAAGTTCATATCCATGAGTATAAGTTCGGGTTCTGTACCACGGACTATTTCTATAGCCTCTTTGGGCGAAGCGGCTGTCTCCACTTCGTAGCGTGCTCTCTTGAGCATGAAGCCCAGACTGCTGCGTATTGCGCTGTCGTCGTCTATTATCAGTATCATGGTTACAAAATTACTGTTTTTTTGGAAATAATCGAGTGCGAGAGTAAGATAATGTTGATAATGATTGTGATTAAGGATTTAATACTATACTCATATGTAGGAATGACATATTTTGTTAGTTTAGCGAAACAATTCTTAATAGCTCCTGCCCTTAAAGGGGAGGTGGATTCAAAAAACTTGTTTTTTGAAGACGGAGGGGTTTTCCTCGCGTAGTATGGTTTATTGCAATACGATAGGTAAAGAACCCCCTCCGAACTTTTTTCTTGGAAAAAAGTTCTCGTCCCCCTTTAAGAGGGACAGCTTTTTTAAGTTTCTTATTTAAAAGAGATTAGCAAAGATGTAAAAGCTAAAAGATGTGTCCAAAGATTAGCTTTAAGAGGGACAACTTCTTAAGTTACATTTTGTCAATAATAAAGTAATATATGATTTTAAAATCCTCTATCACAATCCTTAATATCACTTCCCATTTACTCCCTCAACGCATCGGCAGGTTCTATGCGTGTGGCACGCCATGCCGGAATAACAGCACCTATAACAGCAACGACAGCCACAAACAGATAACCTACAATGGTTACTGTCGCAAAATGCGTCAGCGGCTGGTTATGCAGATAGGCCGGATTCGAACTCTCCTTATTAAACAAAGACATTTGCTTTATAGGGTCGGCGAATCCTTCAACGTGCAGATAGTGCATGACGAATGGCATTGCCACAATAAATGCGAGTGTAGCCAACAGCAGCGCCTCGCCGGCGAACTGCGATACGATTTTGCAGCGCGACGCTCCAATACTGCGCATTACTCCAATGTCGGCGCGACGCTCGGCAGTGCGTATCCAGAATGAACTGAGCAATCCCAAAAAGGCACAGAAGAGAGCAAACGAAGAGAGTCCTACATACAGACGGTACATATTGTCGATGCCGAACCGACGGGAATATTTCTTGCGTATATTGTCGTGCAAGGTTATGTTGCTGCAATATACATTGCCTATCTCCAACTTGGGCATAATCTCTTCGCGGAAGCGTTTCTCAAAATCGTCCTTATCGACGCCCTTTTTCAGGCGTATGTGCAGAAAGACCGTAGTGCCGTTGTGTGAATTTACATACATGTCGTCGTCGACTTCATTGCTCATTATCATCAACGGGCAGGGCTCGTCGTACTGCACCATCTGTATATCTTTAAATACTCCGGCGACGCGCAACAGTTTATCTTTATATACGTATCGGAACTCCTTGCCTTTTGCATCAGTAGTGCCGAACAACTGCATTGCGGCACTTTCCGAGAGGAACACTCCGTTGGGGTATTGTGCAATGTCATTTTTCAGATAATCCCCGGTGTGTATGTCCCTTATGCCGAATGTGGCGGGGTAGTTGCTTCCTTCGGTCTGTATGTATCTCCAATAACTGATGCTGACCTGCTTTTTGTTTTTCAGGTACTCCAGCCACTCATCGAAGGAACTTTTCTGCAAAGCGTAGTCTATGCTGTCGGTTGTGAAGGTTGTGCTGCTATATGAATAGGTGTTTGCCATAGCTCCGTATTCGGCTGTTGTGTGATATTCCACTTCGGGCATCGAACGTATTATGTTCACTGCCTGTGTGAAACATTCGCGTATTGCGCTGTTGTTGAACAATTCCGGGTCTACTTTGTATTTTGTGTCGCCGGGTCTGTATTGAGCAAATTCTACCATATATGTGTCGGTGGCATCGAATCCGCTGGGGATGTATCTGCGACATATAAGGGTGTAGAGTGGGTCGAGCGCGAACCATAGGAAGAGGCTTGCGACTATCAGTTCGAGGAAGAGCCATGCGTTTTGCTTGCGCTCGTTCCATAATTGGTGGAGTAGTTTGGTTATCATAGGTTTTGTTATGTTTATTTCATTTCAACTCCTCCTCTTGGATAAGAGGAGGTGGATTTAACTGAGTTAAAGACGGAGGAGTTTGATGTTTTTGCTTGTGTATTCATTCAAACTCCCTCCCCCTATCGGGTACTCCCTCTTATCCAAGAGGGAGAGTTTTTTTTGACTTATTCGTTTCATGTTGCATTTATCTTCTCTGATACAGTGACTGCACAATATCCTTCTTCAGCGCTATCATTGTCGGCAGAAGTGCCGACGCAACATTCAGCATCAAAGTAAGCAGCAATGTGCTCAGAAGCACTGTGGGGTTCATCAGCATATCTGTGTTTATATCCTTTGCCGTAGGCTCAGTATAAATATAAGGGTCGAAGAAGGTAATAATCCAACTGCTGCACGTATATACTACAACATAAGACATTATCAATCCCATGATTGCTCCTATGAATGTAAGCAGCAGATTCTCCCACAGCACTTGCATTATAATCTGTCTGTCAGTTGCACCGTAAGCCTTGCGTACACCAACCTCGGTCATGCGGCTGTTCATGCGTGAAGAAATTATTCCGCTGAGGTTCAGCGCAGGAATAAAAAGGAATGCCAGCAATATGTAAAGGTAACGGCTTATTGCATCGAAGAAATTACCATCTTCCCTATACATCAATCCGAGACGCCAATGCTCCCACACACTCACCTTACACTTTTCGGTTTCGGGCAGGTTCTGTTCCATACGGTTCACAATGTCCTCAATCTCCTTTTTCAGTTCGTCGCGCTCGGCAGCAGTCGGCGCGGTCATATAAATGGTGTGGACGCCGTCCATATAGCCCTCTTTGTACTTCTCGACGATGGAGCAGCCGATGGGCAAAAAGAGGTCGCCATTAGTCTCGGTCATGAACAGCGGCGCTTCCTCTATCACACCCATTATTCTGTAGGGAGTGTTCTTCAGGCTGATGGTGCGTCCGACGATGGCAGTGTCGGCAAACAGTTTCATGGCATAGGAACGGCTGAGGACGACAACATTCTCGTGCTCCTCTTTTTCGGTGAATGCTCTTCCCGACAGGAATCTGTAGTTAAACACTTTCCAGAATCCGCTGTTGATGAATGCGGGTGTTTCGTACTTGCCGAAATATTTGCCATCGACATTTACCTCTGTGTGTTTATGGAAACTCCTGTTTAAGCAATAGGCAAGATTGTCGATATGCTTGGCATCGCCTTTTATCTGCTCTATCATGTTGAGCGATGCTGATGTATTGCCTGAGAAGTGGCCGCCATTCTCCTCCTTTTCGTGGTATATGTCTGAAATTACCACCATTCTGTCGCGGTTCTCTTCGGGATAGATGTTGCCCAATTTAATGTAGAAGATGATGAAGAGCGTCATTGCAAGTGTGATGCTGACGGCTGTTCCGATTAAGTAGACGCCTGTGAAGAATTTGTGTTGCTTCATCATCGTCCATGCTTGGCGTAGGTGTTGTTTTATCATATTTTATATCAATTGTTTAATTCCTCCTCTTGAAGAGAAGGTGGATTCAAAAATCTTATTTTTGAAGACGGAGGAGTTCCAAATTCACCGGACATGTAACATACTGTGTCCGCATATTCGGGGAACTCCCTCCCCCTACGGGTACTCCCTCTTCAAGAGGGAGAGTTATTTTCTAAACTACTTTATTCATCCCTCAACGCATCGGCGGGGCTTTTCCTGACAGTTGCGAATGTCGGTATTACTGCACCTATGATGCTTATGGCGACGATAAACAGATAACTGATTGCGCTTACAATAATGAAGTGCGGAACAGGTCTGTTGCGCCACGCTGCGGTCGCACTTATCGGTGTCTTTATAATCTCAGCCGCAGGCTCGGCAAAGCCGTTGACATACACTTTGTGCATCAGCAATGGCAGTGCAAGCATAAAGGCAACTGTTGTCAGCATCAACGCTTCGGCTGCAAATTGCCGCACAATGGCAGAGCGTGTGGCGCCAATACTCTGCATGATACCTATCTCTTGTCTGCGGGCAACAGCGCGCACCCAAAAAGTTCCCACAATGCCTAATAGTGCGCATAACAGCGCAAACGATGAAAGTACAATATTCTGGCGGAAAGCATTTGTTATTCCGTAACCATGCTCAATATCCGTAAGTACCTGTTCGTAGGATAAAAAGTGGCTGCAATAGAAGTTGCCGAATGTCAGTCGGGGCATAATCTCCTCGCGGAATTTCTTTTCGAATGAGGGTGCGTCTACACCATCCTTCAATCTGAAATTTATGCTCAAATTGGCGAGTCTGTATCTGTTGAATCGATTCAACCGGTAGGTTATAACAATTACGTTTTCCGCATCGTGGTATAAATGTTGCTGAATATTGTCCAACACTCCCAATACTGTGTACTTTTCTTTTAATGTATGCTCGCCGGAATGTTTTACAGAGACAATGTCCTTTCCTACAGGTTCCTCCGAACCGAAAAGTTCTGTGGCGAGGCATTTGGTTATATATGCTCCCGCATCTTTGCCTGTATGCTTGCTTGTGTCGACATCTCTTTTGAGACTGTCCTTTATGCGTAAAACTTTGAAAATGTCGTCGCTGTTCCCTATTTCTACGCTATGGCAAAAGGATGCAGTGGTAGTGTTGCTTTCTGCCTGCTCCGACTCATCTCTCATAACAGTGTTTATTGAGTATACCGGCTTTGCAACCTGTCCCGGTCCATTACCATGCGATATGTAGTAGCTTTCAATTTCGGGAAGAGTTTCCAGCAGTTTCAACATCTGTGTATAGCTCTCTCTTATCCCATCGTCGCTGTCATACTCTTCCTTATATTTAGGACTTTTTTGGTGGTGCTCGCTAAAATAGAAGTTATACACATTTGTGCAGTCGTATCCTTTGTGTACGCTGTTACGGCTCACAAGGTTGAATACAGGGTCGATGGCGAGCCATACGAACAGGCTCACAATGAATAGTTCGAGGAAGAGCCACGCATTTTCGCGGCGCTCGTTCCATATCTGGTGAAGTAGTTTGGTTATCATGGGTTTAGTTATGTTTATTTCATTTCAACTCCTCCTCTTGGATAAGAGGAGGTGGATTTAACGGAGTTAAAGACGGAGGAGTTTGATATTTTTACTTGTGTATTCATTCAAACTCCCTCCCCCTATCGGGTACTCCCTCTTATCCAAGAGGGAGAGTTTTTTTAACTTATTCATTTCATATTACATTTATCTTCTCTGATACAGTGCCTGCACAATATCCCTCTTCAATGCAAAAATCGTAGGTACAAGCGCCGAAGATATATTAAGCAGCAGTGTCAGCAACAACACCGATGCAATGAGCGTGGGGTTGAACAGCATCTCCGATGATACGGCATATTCCTCGGCATGTGTACTCTTATCGAGCAATGTCATCACCCATTCGCTGTTCTTGCAGACCATGATATACGAGAATATCACCCCGATAACAGCGCCAACGAATGTCAGCAGCAGATTCTCGTAAAGCACCTGTGAGATTATCTGCCCGTTTGTGGCACCGTAGGACTTACGCACACTTATCTCCGAAAGGCGGCTGCTCATACGCGAAGCTATCATTCCGCTCAGGTTCAATGCCGGGATGAAGAGAAACGCTAACAGTGCATACAGGTATTTCTGTATAGCATCCAACCAGTTGCTGTCGCCGGGAACGTATAGCATAGCTTGCCAATATTTTCTTACATCGCATCTGTCGAATACAAAATACTTGTTGTCGGAGTCCTGATATATTCTTGTAACCAGTTCCTCTATCTCTTTTCGCAACAGTTCCGTCTTTGCAGGAGATTCTGCAAGCATGATGAGACGACAATCTCCTCGCATCATTATTTTACTGTCTCGCGAATAGTGGATAGAGGTGAAAATATCCTCACCGGTAAGCTGCGTTCTATTACCTGTGCGTGGATTTTCTACCACACCTATTATGTCGTATCGTGTGGAGTCTATATATACTTCCCGTCCGACAACATCTGTCGAGGCGTAGAGCTTTTCGGCAAGCGAGGCTGTTATGACTGCCACCGGGTTGTGCTCGTCTGCTTCAGTAAAGGGGTGGCCGTGCAGGAACTTGAAGTTAAATACACGCCAGAATCCGTTGTCGACATATGCGGGTTCAATCTCTATCTCTTTTTTTCCATTCTCCGAAAATGCGTAGTGCTTATAGTAGCTTTCACTCTCTTTTATACACACTTCCTTGATGTATTTCGACTCTTTTATTACCTTTTCGGCATTCT
Organism: Bacteroidales bacterium; assembly: GCA_015060835.1. Taxonomy (GTDB): domain Bacteria; phylum Bacteroidota; class Bacteroidia; order Bacteroidales; family Bacteroidaceae; genus HGM04593. The sequence continues at coordinate 3,639 of SUXT01000071.1, read as the reverse complement.
CAAGGGAGAGTTCGAAGAGGTATTCGCCTTTTCTTGTAGTGTCGCTGTTGTGCATATACACTCCTCTGAAAATAACCATACTGTCGCGGTTTTCTTCGGGGTAAAGCGGTCCTAATTTTATATATAGGACGACGAAGATGGTCATCGCCATTGCTATGCTAATGGCGGTGCCGGCAATGTAGATGGAAGTGAAGAGCTTCTGTTGCTTCATCATTGTCCATGCTTGGCGCAGGTGTTGTTTTATCATGGTGGTTTTGTGGCTTATGATTATGATTGAGGATTTTTTACTATACTCATATGTAGGAATGACATGTTTTGTTAGTTTAGCGAAACAATTCTTAATAGCTCCTGCCCTTAAAGGGGAGGTGGATTCAAAAAACTTGTTTTTTGAAGACGGAGGGGTTTTCCTCGCGTAGTATGGTTTATTGTAGCACGATGGGTTAAGAACCCCCTCCGAACTTTTTTCTTGTCGGAAAAAAGTTCTCGTCCCCCTTTAAGAGGGACAGCTTCTTAAGTGACATTTTGTCAATAATAAAGTAAGATGTGATTTTAAAATCCTCAATCATAATCCTTAATCTCTATTCTTTGCAAATATAATATCTTATTACTTTTTCCTGATTATCTTCTCAAAGTCTGCATCAATATTTGTATTGCGCTCCCAATCCCAAAGAGTGATGCTCCGTATCTTATAATAGTAGTACCAATAGTACATAAGTTCCGAAATGTGGCTGCGACGCGCCTGATCCTTACTCACTTGAGCATCGTTGAGGTCGAGAGTACTTATCTTGCCAATCATGAATGTCTCTACATTGGTCTTGTAGCGTCTGCGTGCAATAGTGTCAGCCTCCTGCGCAATCTCCAGCTGCGTGCGCTGGTTGTTGAACTGCTCTACAAGGATGAAGAGGTTCTGCTTGAAATTCTGCATTTCCTGCTCTATGCGTCCGGCTGTAATCTCGCGATAGCTCTCCGCCATGCGCAGTCTGCCACGTCGTTTGCCCCAGTCGAGCAGTGGAATCTGAAAACCGACCTGAACATATTGGTTGTTGTTCAGACGGTCGTATGCAGGCTCTATGTCGCGGTCTACACCGCTGAGTCCCAACTGCGCAGTGAGGTTAATCTGTCTCAGGTTGCCCCGTGCACCGGCAACATCGTAGTCGGCTTGCAGGCGACGACGTTCGAGGTTCTTTGTAATGGCATTGTTCTCCAGTGCTTTTTGCAACACATCGTCGTAGATGAGTGTTATAGGTGTCAGTGTGTCGGGTTGCATTGGGACAATCTCTACATCCTCGTCGATAGAGAGGAACGAACGCAGGGTGAACATATTGCTCTTCATGCTGCTCTCATACTCGGTGAGGGTGGAGCGGGCGTTGAGAGTGTTCAGGCGCAGTTGCAGCAGGTCGTTGTCGCTTATCTTTCCCATAGTGTGTTTGCTGATAGCAACCTCGTAGAGCTTTTCGGCATTCTGAAGGTTCTGTTTAGCGATGCTTACATTCTCTTTTGCCAGCAGAAGGTTGAAGAAATAGTTTATTGCGCTCATTGTTACCTGTTCGGTGGCTGTGAGGAAGTTGGCTTTTGCCTCGGCATAGCGTACGGGCTCTATGCGGCGGTTCCACTTTGTGCTGTTCACTCCGAAGATGGGCTGATTCAATGTCAGTGCAATGGGGGTACTCATGTAACGCTGCTGCTTGTCGCCGCTGAGGGTTTTCAGATAATCGAGCGACGAGTTTAGTGATAGGGTACCGCCGGTCAGCCAGATGTTCTGCTGGACAGAGAGACGGCCGTTCATCTGCATGTAATTGTTGCGCACAAAGGTATATGTACCGTCACTGTTCTGATAGCTGTTGTAACTTTTGCTGTAACTTGGCGCAGTGGCCTGAAAATTTACTTCGGGCAAGAGTCCTGCACGGTAGATGCGGTATTGCCAATAGGCCGAGCGCAATTCATCAAGGGCTACGGCGGCATCGAGGCTTTGTGTCCGTGCAAGGAGTATTGCCTCGTCGAGTGTCAGGTGCATGACATTGCCGTTTGCAACAATATTCAGTGCTGTGAGTAGTGTCAGAGCAAGGGTTGTAAGTCTTTTCATTTGTCTATTCTTTACCGGAATAGCATCAAAAAGTGTGCCAAACTTTTATTTCATTGAATATCTGATGTTTAGCTATTTTTTAAAGTGTCCGTTTTCGGACACAGTGTTCGGTTTTGTGATACACTTTTATTAAAATCGGACATAAGGCATAAAAAAAATCCATTATTGTCTGTCTCTTCGCGTTTGTAACGCGAAGGATTGAGTATAAGCATCTGCGATGCGCTAAAAATAAAACTTATTATGAATTGAATCTGAGTTTTTTCGAGCTTTTCCTTTGCTTGTGCAAGTTCAATAGAAATTCTAAATTTAAGCGCATTTTAAATGCTTATACTCATAACATCCGCATTACAAATGCGGATAGACAAGGCTCCTCCGTCTTCAAAAACAAGTTTTTGAATCCACCTCCTCTTCTCTGTCCCTTCGCGTTTGTAACGCGAAGGATTGAGTATAAGCATCTGCGATGCGCTAAAAATAAAACTAATTATGAATTGAATCTGAGTTTTTTCCAACTTTCCCTTTGCTTATTAGAAATTCTAAATTTAAGCGCATTTTAAATGCTTATACTCATAACATCCGCATTACAAATGCGGATGGACAAGGGACTTGTAGTTACTTAAATATTGAAATTTAAACGACTTAAATACGTTTACAGGATGCCAATAAAAAAACAAGGAGTACAGCTTTTACACCATACTCCTTGAATTTATTATAGAATCTATCGATTAGCAGATCTTGCGAGAACCGTCGCCGATAACTACATCGTAGATCTTAGGCAGCTTGCCATACTTCTCTTTGTAGAGCTCCTGAGCCTTCTCTGTGAACATCTCATAGAGTTCGTCCTTAACGAGGTTGATTGTGCAACCACCGAAGCCACCGCCCATCATACGTGAACCGGTAACACCGCAGTCGATAGCAACGTCAACCAAGAAGTCGAGCTCCTCGCAGCTTACATCGTAATCCTTGCTGAGACCGAAGTGTGTCTCGTACATCTTCTTACCAACTGTCTCGTAGTCGCCAGCCTCAAGAGCATCGCAAACATCGAGTACGCGCTGTACCTCGCCGATAACATATTTAGCACGGCTGTAATCCTCGGGTTTCAACTCTGCCTTAACCTCTTCGAGCATTTCGAAGTTAGCGTCGCGGAGTGAAGTGATTTCGGGATATTTAGCCTTGATGATGTCAGCAACGCGCTCGCAAGAGAGACGACGCTCGTTGTAGGGAGAACCTACGAGCTCGTGCTTAACGCAAGTGTTCATAAGAACGAGACGGTAACCTTCGGGTTTGAAGGGGAAGTAAGAGTACTCCAATGAACGGCAATCGAGACGGATGAGGCTGCCTGCCTTACCGAATACGCTTGCAAACTGGTCCATGATACCGCAGTTTACACCAATGTAGTTGTGCTCTGTAGCCTGACCAACCTTAGCAAGTTCGAACTTGTCGATCTTGTTGTCGCCGAACATATCGTTCATAGCAAAAGCGAATGTGCTCTCCAATGCAGCTGATGAAGACATACCTGCACCGAGGGGTACATCACCGGCAAATGCTGTGTTGAAGCC
>SUXT01000070.1 GCA_015060835.1 Bacteroidales bacterium | reverse complement strand
TCGTAACTCAAAGATAACCAAAAAGGGCTGACAAACCAAATAGGTTGTCAGCCCTAAATTTTTAGGAGTACCTTAAAGTTTACCGGACAGTAATAATTTCCAAAAGAGAAGAAAGAAAAGATGCCAAAAGTTGCGATTAAACGAGCGCAATGTGAACTTGTTCACAAATTGCAAAGCGAGTGAAAGCAACTTCAATAACATTAAATAGGCTCAATCGACGCCAAACCGAGCGCTATTCAAGCTCGCTTGAAAATAGCCGAGGTGCGAAGGAGATAAACTCTGTTAAATAAGCCGAAATGAACAGCGCAAATATAAAATTATTTTCTAATAAAATTTAAACAGCTTCTTAATATAAAATCCAAAAACATCATAAAAAAAAGCGTATGCTTTTGGCGGTAGATTAAATTTTAGTTTAACTTTGCGGGTATACAGCGAAAATAGGCTGCACTCGCTTTGAATAAAAAAACATTTTTTTTACTCGCTCGTTTGCACTATTTTTGCGGTTAAACCGCGAAAATAGGCTGCACTCGCTTTGAATAAAAAACATTTTTTTACTCGCTCGTTTGCACTATTTTTGCAAATATACAGCGAAAATAGGCTGCACTCGCTTTGAATAAAAAACAAGTTTTTTACTCGCTCGTTTGCACTATTTTTGCAAACAAGTATAGCGACGATACACCTACTTTGTTTAGAAACAAAAATTACAATGAATATGTCAGGAATTTTAGCTTTTTCACACGAAGATAGAGAGGCACTGAAAATGTTGTGCCGCAGGTTGAGAGGAGAGGCTCAGGAGAAAATCACCCTCTCCGACTACAGATTCCTTAAAAGCTGCATCGACAAGGCTGTTGCCGAAGAGAAGATAACAAGAGACCGTTTCGGGCTTAACCCTATAATCCTCGACCTTAAGACAGCCTACCTTGTTACAGGGGAGATTGGGCACAGACGCGACATAATCATCAGCATTGTGCTCAACCGCTGTATGCAGGCGGGAGTGGTTGACATCAAGGATGTTGACAACCGCTTTGGCAAGAATGTGAGCAATATTCTCACAAGCCTTGCCAAGATAAACGGCCTTTACGCGAAGAGTCCCACTGTGGAGAGTGAGAATTTCCGTAATCTTCTGCTCTCTTTTGCCGACGATATGCGCTTCATCCTTATAATGATTGCCGATAGGCTTGTGCTTATGCGCCATATTGCCGAGAGCGACAACAACGAGGCTCGCCTGCAGGTGGCAAACGAGGCTGCCAAACTGTATGCTCCGCTTGCGCACAAGTTGGGTTTCTACAAGATGAAGTCCGAACTTGAGGATCTTGTTGTAAAATATACCGAGCCCGAAGTCTATGCTGAACTTAGCCGTAAACTTGAAGAGACTGCCGCCTCGCGCGAGGATTATATGAAGAATTTTATTCATCCTATTGAGAAGGCTCTCAAAAGCAATCCTCATATAAAATACCGCATCAAGGGCCGTACAAAGTCAATACACTCCATCTGGCAGAAGATGAAGCGACAGAAATGTTCCTTCGAGGGCATTTATGACATATTTGCCATAAGAATAATCATCGACAGTGAGCCGGCCAACGAAAAGAGTGAATGTTGGCAGGTATATTCGCTTGTTACAGATATGTACACGCCCAATCCTCACCGTCTGCGCGACTGGCTCTCGGTGCCGAAGAGCAACGGATACGAGTCGTTGCACACCACTGTGATGGGTCCCGAAGGCCGTTGGGTTGAGGTGCAGATACGCACCGAGCGCATGGATACAATTGCCGAGCATGGTCTTGCTGCACACTGGCGCTATAAGGGCGTAAAGAGCGAGAAGGGGCTCGACAATCTGTTGGCATCCATCCGCGACACTCTTGAGCATATAGCCGAGGAGGATGTTTCGGACACAAAGTTCAAGATGGAGCTCTACAAGGATGATATTTTTGTGTTTACTCCAAAGGGCGACCTTTTCCATCTGCCCAAAGGTGCCACTATCCTCGACTTTGCATTCTGCATACACACGGGTGTGGGAAGCAAATGTACCGGTGCGCTTGTCAACGGTCGCAATGTTCCCTTTAAGCATGTGCTCAACAATGGCGATCAGGTGGAGATTGTTACCTCCAACAGCCAGTCGCCAAAGCCTGCGTGGCTGAAGATTGTAAAGACCTCGCGTGCGAGAGCCAAGATAAGACAGGCATTGAAGGATATTGGCGCCCGTCAGGCAGCGCTTGCCCGTGAGACACTTGAGCGCAAGTTCAAGAACCACAAGATTGATTTCGATGAGCGCGAGATTGACAGACTTATACGCAAAATGGGATTCAAACGCCTTACCGACTTCTATCAGCAGGTGGCCGACGGATATATAGATGTTTCAGAGGTGTTGCAACGCTATAAGGAGATGCTTGCCGGCGATGATACTCCGAGCGAGACAGTACATAGTGCGCAGGACTTTACGCTGAACAACGAACCAGAAAGAATGGGGTCGGGCGATATTCTTGTGATTGAGAACAATCTGAAGGGTGTCGATTATAAGTTCGCAAAGTGTTGCACACCGATATTCGGCGACGAGATTTTCGGCTTCGTAACCATAAGCAATGGTATTTCCATCCACCGCAAGGATTGCAGCAACGCGCGGGAGTTGCGCGAGCGTTACCCGTGGCGTGTGATTGATGCCCGATGGAGCGACAGGGATGCCAACGGCAAGAGACTCTATGCTGTGAATCTGCGCATCGTGGGGCACGACGATATTGGCATTGTTACGAATATAACTTCGGTAATTTCGCAGGAGAAGGATGTTATTCTGCGTAGTATAAATATAGATTCGCACGATTCGCTCTTCTCCGGAACATTAACCCTGCTTGTAGATGAATTCAGCCGTCTCACCAAGATTATACGCAAGATTGAGGGTATAAAAGGTGTAAAGCAGGTATCAAGAGTGTAGGTTGTTACCATATTGCAAATAAAAAAACATCCCGAACAGTCTATTTGGTTGTTCGGGATGTTTTTTTATTAGAATCTGTCTGAATTTTATTTTAATAATTTACACTTGCTTGTTGTTGTTCGGTAAATTTATATTCTGCTTATGTTTTGAACTCCTCCGTCTTCAAAAACTGTGTTTTTGAATCCACCTCCTCTTCAAGAGGAGGAATGTAAATTGTTGAAAATTATCAATATTTGACATTCTCCCTCTTGAAAGAGGGAGTGCCCGTAGGGCGAGGGAGTTCCAATCATTGACTTAAATTTGTCTTAATAATGAATTGGGGCTTTCCCCTGTTGCTTAGATATTGCTTTCAGGGGCTTTGGGGAATGACTCTCCTGCTTCGAGTACCTCTATTGCCTTGAGGACTGTGGGGTCGAATGTGTTTATGTATTTTACGTGTTCGAGCATTCCCTGGATGTCGTATATTATGTTTGCATATATGCTGCGCTCTATGAGTTTTCTCGATTTCATAATGCTGTTGTATCGGCGTTTGAGACCTTTGCTGTCGGCATAGGCTACAAATTCGTCAAGCAGGGGCTGTGATTGCAGGTGGGCGAGCATGGCTTCCCATCCACCGAATCCGCTGAGCTGCTTGCGATTGGCATCGCTGTAGCGCAGACAGAATTGCATGATGAGACGACGTGAGATTGCCTGTGAGTAGTACGAGGTTACATCTGTGGTGTCCGAGGATACGAATATGTCGGGCATTATACCTCCGCCGCCGTATACGGTGCGTCCCAAGCGTGTTTTGTATACAAGTGTGTCGTTCTGGTGTATGCTGTCTTGTGAGAAGAATTCGCCGCGCTCGTAGCGGTTGACAATGTCCATTTCGTACTCTTCGTCGTCGCCTTTGGTATAGGGCTTCTGTATGCAGCGTCCCGATGGGGTGTAGTAGCGTGCAATGGTCAGGCGCACAGCCGAGCCGTCCTCGAATTCGAAGGGTTGCTGCACAAGGCCTTTACCGAATGAGCGGCGGCCGATGATGGTGCCGCGGTCGTTGTCCTGTATGGTGCCGGCAAATATCTCGCTTGCCGAGGCTGACGTCTCATCGGTGAGCACTACGATGGGTGTCTCCTTGAAGTTGCCGTTGCCGTCGGCATACTCTATTATTTTGGGATGGTGTTCGCCTTCGGTGTAGACTATCACATCACCTTTCTCCAAAAATTCGTTTGCCATCTGAAGGGCTATGCCCATCCAACCGCCGCCGTTGCCGCGGAGGTCTATTATCACTCCTTCGCTCTTGTTGTATGCGAAACGTACGAGTGCCATCATCAGTTCGGCAAAGGTGTTTTCGGCGAAACGGTCAACCTGCACGTAGCCCCATTTGTCGTTGATGATGTAGGCGGCTTCGATGCTGTGCAGGGGGATGTCGTCGCGGGTGATGGTGAAGTCGATAAGTTCCTTTTCGCCGTAGCGTTTGATGCCCAATTTTACTTCTGTGCCTTTGGGGCCTTTGAGCTTGCGCATGGCTGCGTCGTTGGTGCATACCTTGCCAACGAATAGGGTGTCGTCGACGGTTACTATGCGGTCGCCGGGCAGCAGGCCTACCTTTTCGGAGGGGCCTTTGCGGATTACTTCGTTTATATGTATTGTGTCGTCCTGTATGATGAACCGGATACCTATTCCGCTGAAGCTGCTCTTGAGGTCGGCATTGGTGGCTTCAAGGTCTTTGGCGGGGATGTAGGTGCTGTGCGGGTCGAGTTCGGTGAGGACTTTGGGCATGGTCTTTTCTATTATATCTTCCATGCTTATGGAGTCTACGTAATTCCCGTGGACGAGGTGCATCAGTTCGTCCACTTTGTTGTAACTGTAGAATACTTTCTCTATGCTCTCTTTCTTGGATATGTATACTCCTATGAGCACTCCTATGAGTGCTGTCAGAAGATATAGTGTGGGCTGGTACTTTTTCATATTATTTGTTGCTTTCTTCTGTTTCTCCGCTGTTGAGAATGACTTCAATGCCTGCTCTTCTGAGGAGGTCGATGCCGTCGGTGAGACGATACTCTTCGCTGTAGACTACGCGTTTGATGCCTGCCTGTATTATGAGCTTGGCACATTCGATGCAGGGCGATGAGGTTACGTAGAGGGTGGCACCGTCGCTGTTGTTGCCTGAGCGGGCTATCTTGGTTATGGCGTTTGCCTCGGCGTGTAGTACATAAGGCTTGGTGAGCCCGTTGTCGTCTTCGCAGATGTTCTCGAAGCCCGAAGGGGTGCCGTTGTAGCCGTCTGATATTATCATTTTATCCTTTACTATAATTGCTCCTACCTGGCGGCGTTTGCAGTATGAATTCTCGGCCCATATTTGTGCCATGCGTATATAGCGGCTGTCGAGTTCTGCTTGTTTTTTGTCTTTCTCTTCCATTATTTCTATTTGTTATGAAATTGCATATATCTGTTTTTCTGTACTTGTATCTGAAGGTAGTTTGCGTCGCCTTCGTAGTATTGTGCCTCTTTTAGTATTTTTTCAATCTTTTGTGCTATGGTGTCGCCTGCTATGCTGCCGTTTACCCTTACTTTGGTGCAGTTGAATGTGCGTCTCTTGGCATCGGCTTGCCAGTTGCCGGTGATGGTGGCATCGCTTCGTGTGGAAACACTGAATGCGCCATCGTAGAATTGCAATACGTAGGCGGGGTTACCGGGGGTGCGTATGCCTCCGTCGTTGAAGAGGGAGAGTTTCCACGGATGGCTCAGGAATATGTCGGTGAGGCTGTCGCCGGTGTCGCACGACAGCAGGGTTGTAAGGGCAAGCAGGGTTATGAGCAGTTGTTTTTTCATAGGTGCGGGCAAATTGTTTCTATTCCGTCGCGGCGGAGCATGGCGTCGAGCTTGGGGGCGCTGCCGCGGAATTTTTTATAGAGTGTCATGGGGTGTTCGCTGTTGCCGCGGGCAAGGATGTTGTCGCGGAACGATTGTGCTACCTTGGTCGAGAATATTCCATCTTCGAGGAAGAGCGAGAATGCGTCGGCATCGAGCATTTCGGCCCATTTGTAGCTGTAGTATCCTGCGGAATATCCGCCTGACATTATGTGGCTGAACTGTGGGGTGATTCCTGTGGTTGCTATCTGTGGCAACAGTTTGAAAGAGTCGGTGGCAAGATGTTCGTAGGGGAGCACTTCGCCGTCGAAAGGTGCTGATATGTTGTGCCATGCCTGGTCGATGAGTCCTAATCCTACTTGACGGATGCAGTTGTAGCCGACTTTGAAGTTGCGGGCTTCGTCGGTCTTCTTCAGCAGCTCTTCGGGGATTGTCTCGCCGCTCTTGTAGTGGAAGGCAAAGGTGTTGAGGAACTCCTTGCGGGTGGTGAAGTTTTCCATTATCTGCGAGGGTAGTTCCACAAAATCCCAAAGCACTTCGGGGCTGCACAGGCTGCGGTATGTTACATCGGAGAAAATACCGTGCAGGCAGTGGCCGAATTCGTGCAGTAGGGTGTTCACTTCGTCGATGGTGAGCAGGGCCGGCTTGTCGGCAGTGGGTTTTGTTGCGTTGGTGGTGAGGGTTACGTGAGGACGGTGGTCAACTCCGTTGTTGTCCTTGTACTGTCCTTTTATGGAGTCCATCCATGCGCCGGAGCGTTTGCCTTTGCGGGGGAAGAAGTCGCAGTAGAGCAGGGCAAGGTAGCGTCCGTCGTAGTCGTATACTTCGTAGACTTTTACATCGGGATGATATACGGGCAATTCGTCGTTCTTGCGGAATGTTATGCCGTAGAGTCTTGTGGCAAGGCCTGTTATTCCGTTGAATACGTTGTCGAGCGACAGGTAGGGACGCAGTATCTCGTCGTTTATGTCATGCTTCTTCTGCTTCAGTTTTTCTGAGTAGTAGAGGAAGTCCCAGGGCATCATTTCGAACTCTTCACCCTCTATTTCGCGGGCAAGGGCTCTTATTTCGTCCACTTCGCGGCGGGCGGTGGGCAGGTACGACCATGTGAGACGGCCGAGAAGCGAGAATACGGCGTCGGGTGTCTGTGCCATGCGGCCCGAAGTGATATATTCGGAGTAGGTGGAGTAGCCGAGCAGGTTGGCAAGTTCGAGACGGGTGTTTACTATCTGCACCACTATTGCGCGGTTGTCGTATTTGTCGCCTTTGGCTCCGAGTGAACTGTATGCGAGGTATAGTTCTTTACGCAGTTCGCGGTTGGTGCTGAAGGTAAGGAACGGTATGTAGCTGGGGCGGTGAAGGGTGAATATCCATCCCTCCTTGCCTTGCTCCTTTGCTGCTTCGGATGCAGTTTCTATGGTGCCTTCGGGGAGTCCTGCAAGCTGTGTGGCATCGCTGATGTGCAGCGTGTATGCGTCGGTCTCGTTAAGGCTGTTTTCCTGGAATTTCAGTTCCAGCTTGTTGAGCGACTGTGTCAGTTCGCGGTATTTCTCTTTCTGTTCGGGTGTGAGGTTGGCACCGGCACGCTCGAAACTTCTGTATGTTGTTTCGAGCAGTCTCTGCTGTTCACCGGTCAAACCCTCTTCGGGGGAATCGTATACCTGTTTTATTCTTGCGAACAGTTGTTCGTTGAGGTATATGTTGTTGTTATGTTCGGTCAGAAGGGTGTATGCCTCTTCTGAGATATTCTGTAACTCCGCACTGTGGCATGAATTCATGTAGGTGCCAAGAACACTTGTCACGCGGGAGAGTATGCTGCCGCATTTGTCAAGTGCGTGGATGGTGTTCTCGAAATCGGGCGCTTCACTGTTTGCTGTGATAGCCTCAATTTCGCTGTTCTCTGCTTTTATTCCTTCGTATATGGCGGGAAGGATGTGTTGCAGTTCTATCCTGTCGAAGGGTATTGCTTCGAAGGGGGTGGTGTATGGTGTAAGGAACGGATTGTTCATATTTTCTTTTATTTTTATGTATAGTTTACTGATGTTGTTGCACCATCTTGCAAATATACTAACAAACGAACGAGATAAACAAAGTTTACTTTGTTATTTCGCAGTGAGTGCAGTAAATATTCGCCATAAGTGGCAAATATACTAACAAACGAACGAGATAAACAAAGTTTACTTTGTTATTTTTCGGCGAGTGCGAGATATATTTGGGCATAACCAAGAATATTTGCGATATAATAACAATCTTGTGGTGTGAATTTCTGTTATTGCCGCTTGTTTTGTCGCTTTGTTTGTGTGTGCTTTTTTAGAAGCTGTTTGAATTTTATTTTGGAATTATTTTTAATGATTGTCAAATATATTACCTAAAGTGCAACGTTGCATTGCAATGTCGGTGGAAATAAGTAACTTGAAAAGTTTTCCCACTTTAAGCTAATCTTTGGACACATCTTTCAGTTTTTATATTTTGCTAATCTCTTTAAAATAAGAAACTTAAAAAAGCTGTCCCTCTTAAAGGGGGGCAACGCGGAATGGAGCGTTGCTTGCGACGACGGAATATTTATATTCCCAAAGGAGTGCCGAACGCATGTGAGGTCTTCCTCTTTTTTCCAGAAAAAAGTTCGGAGGGGGTTCTTAACCCATCGTACTACAATAAACCATACTACGCGAGGAAAACCCCTCCGGATTCAAAAACGACAGTTTTTGAATCCACCTCCCCTTTAAGGGCAGGAACTTTTTAGAATAGTTTTTTATCCATTGAAGGATGGGGTTGTACTTTTTAGGTATAATATCGCATAATCATTAACAGAATAACAGATGAAATTCTTCGCTTTCCTTAAAGACTGGTCGCTGCCAATATCAATGCTTACCGGAGCGGCAGCATATTTCATATACACAAGCATCCCGCAGCTCGACAGCACGCACGCAGCAGCAAACACCATCATCAGTTATCTGCAACCGGGACTTATCTTTGCAATGCTCTTTGTCAGCTTCTGCAAGATACGCTTCAGCGAACTGCGGCTCGAAAAGTGGCACTTTGTGCTGCTCGCCTTCCAGTTGCTTACATTCATATCCTTTGCACTTGTGGCGGCATACGTGCCACTCTCTCCATCCATGCACGTGCTCGCCGAGTCGTTCATGCTCTGCCTTGTGTGCCCAACGGCAACGGCCGCCGCAGTAATAACCGCCCGCTTGGGCGGTAGCGCAGCCTCGCTGCTCACATACACAATAACCATAAACTTCGCAGTGGCACTTGTGGCACCGTTCTTTCTCACCCTTGCCCATCCGGTCGAAGGGATGGATTTTCTATCGTCGTTCCTGCTCATACTGTCAAAGATATTCCCATTGCTGCTCTGCCCGCTGATAACAGCATCGCTTGTGAGACGCTTCGCACCGCGTTTGCATGATTTTCTCGTAAAAAAATGCCGCAACCTCCCCTTCTATTTGTGGCTGGTGGCGCTCTCATTGGCAATAGCTCTCACCGTAAAGTCCATCGTACACAGCGATATTTCGGTCTATGTGCAGATAGGAATAGCCATCGTGTCGCTCATCTGCTGCATTGTGCAGTTTGCTTTCGGCAGGTACATTGGGCGCAAGTATGGCGACACAATCACAGGAGGACAATCCTTAGGACAGAAGAATACGGTATTTGCAATTTGGCTCGCCTACACATTCCTCACTCCCGTAACCTCCATTGCCGGAGGATTCTACAGCATTTGGCACAACAGCGTAAATACTTGGCAGCTTTACCGCAAGAACCACGAAAAAAAGTAGTATGAAGATACCCGAAGCTACATGCAGATTCATTGCAGAGCACCGCAACGATGATGTAAAAGCCCTCGCACTGCAATCCTCGCGTCATCCTGATGTGGACATGCTCACCGCTCTTACACAGATAGAGGCATGGCAGCACGCAACCGAAAAACTGCCCCGCTGGGCTGCCACCGAGGGGATAATTTATCCCCGCCGAATATCCATGGAGCAGTGTTCATCGCAACCTACCGCGCTCTACAAGGCATCGCTTATGGGCGGAACCGCCTTTGCCGACCTTACGGGAGGTTTCGGGATAGATTGCAGCTACATTTCGCGCCACTTCGACAAAGGATATTACATTGAACGCAACGACGAACTGTGCGAAATAGCCACCCATAATTTCGCGCTGCTCGGACTGCACCATATAGAAGTTATTAACAGCAACAGCGAACAGGCTGTTAATAACTTTGAAAGACTCGACTGGATATATCTTGACCCTGCCCGCCGCGACGGAGCCGGGAAAAAAGTCGTTGCCCTCGACGATTGCGAGCCGAACATCGTAGCCTTGCGTCCTACGCTTCTCGAAAAAGCAGAGAGGATTATGGTAAAATGCTCCCCAATGCTCGACATCACCGCCGCCTGCCGGCAATTGCGTACGGTTAGCGACATACACATAGTGTCGGTAAACAACGAGTGCAAGGAACTTCTCTTCATACTCACAGCCGAAGAGTGCCCTGCACCCACTGTCCACTGCGTAAACATCAAAGAGGATGAAAAGAAGGAGTACACATTCCCACTCGGCGAAGAAGAGATTGCCACCTATGCCGCCGATGCTGAACAGTACCTATACGAACCCAATGCATCGATACAAAAAGCAGGATGCCCCGCATCGCTTTGCGCCGCATACGGAATAAAGAAACTGCACCGCAACAGCAATCTCTACACCTCAGCAATACTCGCCGAGAACTTCCCCGGCCGCACATTTGAGGTTGCGGCTGTCAGCAGTTTTTCGAAAAACGAAATAAAGGAGTGTATAGGCGGACTGAAAAAGGCAAACATCACAGTGCGCAACTTCCCGGAGAACGTACAGCAGCTGCGCAAAAGACTGAAGTTGGGCGATGGCGGCGATATTTATCTCTTTGCAACCACCCTTGCCGATGGTCGCAAGGTGCTTATAAGGTGCGGAAAACTGAAGTAAGGCAGCTTCTAAAATAAAACCTCTTATGAGTTTATACACTTCAGTCTTCGTTTATGTATGTTCAATTGGATTATATAAGCGCATTGTAAATGCTGATACTCAAAGCATCCGCATTGCAAATGCGGATGGACATGGTGCTCTTTCGGTTAGATTGAATGTTCTATTTTTCTTTGTTTTATGTGCCGTATTGGAAAAATGATTAAAAAATTTGGTTGTAAATAAAATTTAATATACCTTGCACTTGTCCCTTCGCGTTTGCAACGCGAAGGATTGAATATAAGCATCTGTGATGCGCTAAAATAATACCTAATATGAATCTATGCACTTCAGTCTTCGTTTATGTATGTTCAATTGGATTATATAAGCGCATTGTAAATGCTGGTACTCAAAGCATCCGCATTGCAAATGCGGATGGACAAGGTATTTTAATGATTACACCTATGGATGCCATAAAAAAAATAATTATATATCTAAGCTGCTTATTTATAGCAATTGCACCTTTTAATGTATCTGCGCAAAGCACTCCATTCCCAATAGGTCGCAAATGGGTGCACTGCGATGAATTATCAAATCCGTATGCTGAACCACGGGTTTACAGCAGGGTCGTTTCCGATTATAATATCATCAACGGCAAGGAATATTCATGTGTTGGTGGACTAAACTACTGTAAAGATGGTAGTAGAATATTGAAATACGGGTATATATACATAGAAGAAAAAGACACTGTAATATACGACAACATACTTATATTCGATGAATCGTGGGAAGTAGGTGATACGACAACATGGTTAGGCCTAGGTTTTAACGAAGATAGTTTAAAATGGTTACCTGTACATGAAACGGTTGTAGGTATAGGTTATCTTAACGGGCTGAAATATTGGGATCTCGAACTTTATGAGTGGAAGTGTAGATGGCTGCAAGGCGTTGGCTATGTAAAGGGTGGGCGTGATATTCTTGAAGAATATAATAGGGCTATCGGCGGTCCCACTACTACGGTTATATGTTGTACCGATAGTAACGGCGATACATTATATGTAGATAGGGATGCATTGCAGTTGCTGCCCACAGGCATCCGCGATATCTGTGCCGAGGAAATATCTATCAGACAAAACGATAGAGGATGTATCGTAACCCTCCCGGACGCAGCCAAATGGAGTGCAACACTCTACAACAGCAACGGTGTTGCAGTGGTTCGCAAGGCAGGCGAAGGAAGCGAAATTATTCTTCCCGCAGAGAGCAAGGGAGTGCACATTCTTGTGCTGAACATTGATGGCAAGGAATATAGCGAGAAAGTGGTGATAAAGTAAAGAAATTTTATTTTATTTCCCGTTCCTTCGCGTTTGTAACGCGAAGTATTGAGTATAAGCATCTGTGATGCGCTAAAATAATACCTATTATGAATCTATGCACATCAGTCTTCGCTGATGTAGGTTCAATTGGATTATATAAGCGCATTGTAAATGCTGGTACTCAAAGCATCCGCATTGCAAATGCGGATGGACATGGGTTGGCATTGTTAGAGCAAAGGCTAATGTTGCAATGACAAACCTCACCTACAACATAGCACGTTTAACACAAATTTATAGATACTATAAAGGGTGGATAACTGCGCAAATATCAAGGTTTATACTATTGTTATTCAACGCATTACCCCCCCCCCGAAAAAACACTGAAATTTGCGTAAAAATTAGAAAAAGTTTTGCTAAATTTGCTAAAACAAAATTACATTAGCGGTAGGCTTAAAGAGGTTCTGACTACTCGCTGATGAAAAAATGAATTTATAGAACCTCCCTAAAATTCAAACAGCTTCTAAGAAAGCTCATGCTTTTTTCAAAAATATCTGTGAGACATACTAACCTCTTAAAAGTTAAAGTTATGAGAAAAATATTGATATTATTTCTGTTGTTGCCTTTAAGTATATGCGCAGCATCGTGGCAGGCATTTGAAGAGGGGCAAAAATTACCGGATGGTATGCAGTGGGCAATATTCAGCTATGTGCATCCCCAATATTACTATACAGAAATATACCGTATTGCCGGTGATAGCGTTATCGATGGCAAGGTATTCAAAAAAGTATTAACATCGAGGAATGAAGATTTTTCTAATGCTACTCTCGAGAGATACATGTTGCGTAATGAGGGCAGCAGGATATATTTGCGATGGCATTCCGGTAAGGAGGACCTCTTCTTTGATTGCAACAGCGAAGTTGGCGACACTCTGATTCTACAAGGAGGGAATCCTGCGATTATTACAAGCGTAAAGGATACTGTTTTTGACAATGTAAAAGGCGATAAGCTCAAATGTTGGGAAATGATTTTAGGTGAATACGACTCTAATAACGAGGTATGGGATTTTTGGTGGGCAGCAACATACATCGAGAATGTAGGTTTTTTATCAACAGGGCATGCTCAGACACATTTCCTTCAGACGGGCGGAGGGAACGAATTGCTGTATGTGTCTGTTGGAGACTCCCTCATTTATTTGTGTGAAGAGGGAATATACTACAAAAGCAGCGAAACCGCCATTGATGGCATCCCGGCAGAAAAGTTATCCATCGCACAAGCCAATGGCGAATGTATCGTAACCCTCCCGACCGCTGCCAAGTGGAGTGCAACACTCTACAACAGCAACGGTGTTGCAGTGGTTCGCAAGGCAGGCGAGGGAGGCGAAATTATTCTTCCCGCTGAGAGCAAAGGAATACATATTCTTGTGCTGAACATTGATGGCAAGGAATATACCAAGAAAGTGACTATTAAGTAAGAACCTATACTTTACAACCATCAAACGGCATCGCACCTTCACTATTTCTCTGTGAAGGTGCGATGCTTATTCATATATAAAGAATTTGTACCCGTTCCTTCGCGTTTGTAACGCGAAGTATTGAGTATAAGCATCTGTGATGCGCTAAAATAATAAAATAAAATGATTATGCGATATTATACCTAAAAGAATAGTTTTAACTCTTTAAACCATTGAATTTTAATCAATAAAACTCTCCCTCTTGGATAAGAGGGAGTACCCGAAGG
>SUXT01000069.1 GCA_015060835.1 Bacteroidales bacterium | reverse complement strand
TGTTACCAAAAACCACTCGTTCAGCGACGGCAACAAACGCATAGCAGCAATGCTGTTCCTTTGGTTCATGGAACGTAACGGCATACTTTACCGCACCGACGGTAGTAAACGAATAGCCGACAACACCCTTGTTGCGTTAACGCTGATGATAGCAGAGAGCCGCACCGAAGAAAAAGATATAATGGTAAAAGTAGTTGTAAACCTCATTAACCAACAGAACCAATGACAATCGAAACACCCCAACTCAACGACCACAAACAAGCAGGAGTACCCTCCTATGCATAACGGAGAGTTTGACATATCACAAACAAAAAGCCACGCTATAATGCATCGATAATATGCACTATAGCGTAGCTTTTTCTTGGCGGATATCTCTATTGTATCTTCTGCATAATGCTTTGCCTTATCCACCACACTGCATAGCTCATAAAACTAAAGCCACGTGTCTCGTCATAATTTTCAGCAGCAGATACCAATCCTTCATTACCTGCGCTTATAAGTTCTTCCATAGGCAAGTTATAACCTTTGAACATTTTTGCGACAGCAGTTACAAGGCGTAATTTTGAATAAGAAAGTTTTTCTATTGCAGTTTTTCTTTCAATCCCTCCCGATTTTATATCCTTTATAAGTTGCAACTCATCTTCAATAGAACAAAACTGCTCATTCTCACACACCTTTGTTTTTCTCTTTTCCATACATTACTGAATTAATAGGTTCTTTATAATATATACGAAAAGAAATTGCATTTGTGGATGTTAATGACAGTATGGTGTGCAAAAACATTGCACAGGATGTATTTTTATCACTTTATTTTTTCCTTATAATCTTTTTGGTCTGCAATACAAAAATCAAAAGAAGAATATTTTTTTCCTTCAATACCCAATCTATCAGCTTGTATTTGGAATACTGATGCAAATAGTTTTTCCATATTAAATTTTCTGATTTCTTCAATTGTTTCGTTATATATCTTGAATATGCGTCCTTTATACGATGAGACTTTCTCATTTTCAAAACAAGCCGCATCTGTATCTTCTGGGTTGAATATCAAATATATAAATTTGACATTCTTATTAGCATTTTCGTTTTCAAGTATATTTGCAGAAATTGCGAGAAAATGACATATCAATTGTTTGATATCAAAATGTATAATCTCTTTGCCATTGAATTTAAAAGTGCAGTTGAAATGTTCATTATCTTCTTTTCCATTCTTTATGGGTCGTCCATTATTCTTAAAAGAAAATTTAGGATACAATTCTTGAAGTTCTTTATAGATTTCTTCATAAACATTAGATACCTCTATTGTTTTATGCGAACTATATATTTCCCTACACTTTGCTTCAACAAAAACATCACCATCTCCACGCGTTATATAGCCATCAAGATTTGCACTACCTCCAACCCTTGTTGGCAATAGTTTCTCAAACTGAAAACATTCAATATTTTTTGAAATGTTATAAAGAAAACGACTGGACGAGCCAAAAGAAGCCATTTTAGGCGGATATATTCCCCAACGACCTTGCTTCACTTTCAACTCGCCACCATCAGCATCATTATATTGCGCACGATGCAATGAGGACATTGATTTTAGAAATTCTTCCCAAGATTTATTGGATAGATAATTCCAATACTTATTTCCCGCAATCTCATATCCATACCCAACGGACTTTTCATTGCACTCATAATCCCGTATAGCATAATCTAGTGCCTTAACGGGAGAATCTGTCTTATTATATTCACACATAACATCAAATATATTTAGTTAAACATTCTTCTAATCTTTTCTTTATCTCCTTTCTCAATTCAATAGGTTCCAGCACCTCTACATTCTCCCCCATAGCAAGTATGTGAGTTGAGAGTTCTGGAGTCAAGCACAGTTTGTATTCAAACTCACAAAATTCGCCATACTTTGATGCACCCTCTTTCTGGGAACGGTGAAGCGGTAACGAACGCAAATATTCTATCTGCCTGCCATAGGCTCTTATCTTCACTTTAGTAGGTTTCAGTTCCTCGTTCACAAATATTCCAATCGTATTGGCATAATACTTTTCTGCATCAAAATCCTTCGGCAATATAAATGAGGTAGCAGACAGGTTCATTTCAAGTGTGCGGTCGAGTGCAATATTCCTTATACTCCCAAGTTCTTTAATGTAACCAACCACATACCAGCGTTGGCGATAAACCTTCATTGCATAGGGGCAAATATTGAATGTTTCTCTACGCCCGTAAAAACGCTGATAATCAACAATCAGTTCTTTTGACTTTTGCATTGCCTCAATAACTGTTTGCAGATATTCTGTCCCAGAAGGTATCTCCTCAAACAATATTCGTTCTTTCATATTATGCCCTGCCGTTATCATATTGGAAAGGGTAAATGAGTTCAAGAGCCATTTGCGTATACTGTCGTTCTTCAAAGTATCGAGAGTAGAAATGTAATATTTGTACCCGTTTGAAGGGTTGCATTTTATTTCAACTCCAAACAATTCTTCTACAGCATTTTTATGCTGGTGGAATGTACGCAACGGCAACGGAGTGCCATCGCCTAAACAACTCCCCATCCACAACACATTTATCTCCTCAAAGGTTAGTTGCTTATATTGAAGGAGAGTATTCATAAGCCAAATGTAACGGTTAAATGTCTTGCTTATCATAACTTATATTCGATGTATGCCGCAAATATAATGAACATCTATGCAAAATCATTGCATAGCATTAAATATTATTCCCAAATTGAAATTTTTACTACGGTATGTAGTGTTTTTGCACACCTCGGTATTGTTCTATATTGAAGACAACAGAAACTTTCGTATTTATATTATAGCAACAAAACAATACTATAATGAAAAACAAACATCAAAAAAAACGAAGCAACACAGTTAAGCAAAAGGCAATGATTGAATCATTGATTTTTCAAACGAACAGGGGAATTAAAAAACTTTATAAAAACCCAAGTGATTTAATATCAACATTAGTGAAAGTTGAATTGGAGTATATTATAGAATTGAATTTATTTGAAGACCTATTGCTGTTGAAAATGTTTATAGAAAATGTAAAATCAGTATTCGGGGTTGAGCCTATTGCTGAATATGGCGATTTTAACAGAAGTCTCGTAGCCCTTGCTTTGGGAATTGGAAAAGTTAATGATATTGAAAAAGTTGGGATACCTATAGCGTGGCACGAACTTTTAGAAAAAAAGATTCTCAGCATATACTACACTAATGATATTCGTAACACGATTGTTGATTATGCAAAACATAACGGATATAATGTTTCAACATTCTTGGGAAAACCAATAATTAAATTAAGTAAGATTTTTGTATTGTTGGAACGGGCAAGATAAACATTAGTTGCCTCATTATTTGCGACAACCCACTATACACATTATCACATGTGCAAAATTTGCACATACCAAGAAACAGTACTACTTTTGTGTTGATTATTCACAAAATTAAACAACCAATGACACCCGAAACACCCCAACTCAACGACCACAACAAGCAGGAGTACCCTCCTATGCACACAGCCGAGCATATTCTCAACCAGACAATGGTGAGGATGTTTGGATGCGCACGTAGCAAAAACGCCCACATTGAGCGCAAGAAAAGTAAATGCGATTATCAACTTCAGAATGAGCCGACTGCGGAGCAGATGGCGGCTATCGAAGAGCAGGTGAACAGAGTAATCTCCGCAGCTATGCCCGTAACCGAGGAGTACACCACGCGCGACCAAATACCGCCCGAGGTGGAGACCGGTAAACTCCCTGCAAATGCAAGCAACACCATACGCCTTGTGCGCATAGGCGACTACGATTTGTGTGCCTGTGTGGGGCTGCATGTAGAAAACACCTCGCAAATAGGTTCTTTTAAAATTATCAGCCACACATGGGAGGATGGCACCTTGCGCATAAGATTCAAACTGAACCAACCATCCTGATTTGTGTTGCAGTTGCTTTATGCGGCGAAAAATGTGCTAAAATGTGCCGTATGGTATCAATTCCGCTTCTTAATTATTGCAAAAACAGATAATTATTCCTATCTTTGCAAAAATAAGCAAATGCGTAAGTGTGTCTGATGAGATGTCGGGCCATTTATGCGTATCTGTTTGTTCCTTGTATAAAGTAAAATAAAACAACTGCAAAATATGAAAAAACTTACATTTTCAAGACTGCTGCTGATTGCAGTCGCTATCCTTTCCTTTTCCTCATGTAAGGAGGATATAGACCAGAGCAACAGATATACCTTTACAGGTGAGACTGTTGCCGACTATCTCCTGAATCGCGAAGATCAATTCTCTTCATTCACAGAGATTCTGAAAAAAGCCAATCTCGGTACAACCTCAGCCAGCAACATTCTTGCATTGCTTGCCACATACGGCACCTATACCTGCTTCGCCCCTACAAATGAGGCTGTTGAGCGTTACCTTATCGAGCAGGACTCAATCTATTGGGAAAATGTTCGCGCACTCGAAGCCGGTGAAATCCTGCAGAAGGACTTCTTCGATACAGGTATCCACTCGCCTCTGCTCTCGGAGCTCAGCGACTCTATGGCAAGCGAAATTGCCAAGAACCACCTGCTGAACAGAGGACACATGACAATTGACCTCAACGAGGGTGCATTCCCCGATGCCAACCTCAACGACCGATTCCTCAGCATTGCATGGGAGAACGACGAGAATCAGAACGTATATGCCAAGGTTAATAACAACGCACGCATCATCGCAGCCGACATCGAAGTAGAGAATGGTATCATTCAGGTGCTCGACCAGGTTCTCAGCCCCTCAACCGAGCTTCTCCCCGACCTTATCAAGAGTCAGGAAGAGTTCAGTATTTATGCCGAAGCGCTCCGTATCACAGGCATGGAGGACTCTCTTCGCCGATACAAGGATGAGAATTACAAACTTGGAGGCAAGAGCGAGCCTGCTCTCTTTGGCTCATATCGTGCGCCTTATCCCGACAACAGATATTTCAAGAATACATTGCTTGTAATGCCCAATAAACTTCTTGAATCGGAATTCGGAATCAAGGATATCGATGGCCTTATAGAGCTTGCAAACGAATGGTACGGCAGCAAGTACTACAGTGTTGTTGACGAGGACTTTACAAGTCGCAACAATCCCTTGAACCGTTTCATCTCATACCACATTATCGACCGTCAGCTCCTCTATGCAAGCGGTAGCGGTACAGGTGGTTTCTTGATGGAGAACTACAAAAGCGACTATTCCGGTTTCAACTCTGAAATAAATATGCCAACAAGATTCGACCGCTATGACTATTTCGAGACAATGATGCCCTATACTTCAATAAAGGTTACAAAGCCCTTTACCAATCCCGAATTGAGCAGCGAAATTGTTCTTAACTATGCACAGGACAATGGTCAGCGTTTCTATAATCCCGGTATGCGCAAGCATATGAATGTAATCGTTATGCCTCTGAGCCGTGTAACCGATGAACTTGGCATTGCCGACTTCGACCAGAATGCTCTCAATGGTATTATCCATGTCATTGATCGCCCCATTATATATAATAATGATGAAATGGCTGGAAATATCCTTAACGAGCGTATGCGTTTCGACTACCTCTCGTTCTGGCCTGAGCTTACAAACAACAATGTACGTTGGCGTCAGAAGAGTGCTATTGAGCAGGTGATGATTCCTGACGGATTCTGCGAGCGTCTGAGATTCAATGTACCCAATGGAAAGATAGCAATGTACTGTCCCACAGGTGGAGGCCCCGGCGTATATCAGGGCGATGAGTTGCAGGTAATCGACAACTACGACTTCGAGCACCGTTTGCCCTATTTGCCTGAAGGTACATACGAACTCCGTTACGGTTATCAGGTATGGAGCAACAGAGGTATCGGACAGTTCTACGTTGACGGCAAGGTTACGGGTCTCCCCATCGACATGACAATGTCAACATCCAATCCTCGCATCGGATGGCTTGCCGACACAGGTGAAGAAGAGATAGACATTGAAAATGAAAAGGCAATACGAAACAGAGGTTTCATGAAGGCTCCTGCTTCTATACAGAGATTCGAGGGAGAGAGCATCCGCGATTGGAATCAGACAGTACGTGTGATCCTTACAACTGTTCACTTGACAGAGGGTGTCGATCACTGGGTGAGAATCAAGAATGTTAAATCCGATTGGGAAGGTACTGCACTCCAGCTCGACTACTTCGAGATTGTTCCCAAAGGGATAATATCGAACCCCAACAAGCCGGAGGATAGGAATTAGTATATATATAATAAGGAATATTATTTGGCAGCCATCTTGCTTTTTTGAAAGCAAGGTGGCTGCCAATAAAATTGTAATTAAGACGTGGATTATTTAAACATTATCAGAACCGGAATAGCAGAGTTTTTTGACGCTCTGAACATTTGGGTACAGAATATCAACGATGTTCTTTGGGGATGGCCAATGCTTACAATTTTGCTTGGCACGCACCTTTATCTTACATATAAACTGAAGTTCCCGCAAAAGTATCTGTGGAAGGCTATCAAGCTTTCTGTTACCAAGGATAATTCCAATGGCGAGGTGAGTCAGTTCGCGGCTCTTACCACTTCGTTGGCAGGAGCTATCGGTACGGGTAATATTGTGGGTGTGGCAACGGCTGTACTTATTGGCGGTCCCGGTGCTGTGCTCTGGTGTCTGCTGACGGGCTTCTTGGGTATGTCGACAAAATATGCCGAGGGACTTGTGGCTATAAAGTACAGGGTGAAGCGTCGCAACGGTAAGATTGCCGGCGGCCCTATGTATGTGCTTGAGAGAGGATTGAACAAACCTATGCTTGCGGCACTGTTCTGTGTCTTTACACTTGTTATGAGCCTTTGTGGCGGCAACTTCCTGCAGGGAAATGCCATTTCCGAGGCTATGCAGAATACTTACAGCATAGATCCTTATGCTACAGCTTTGGCGTTGACTGTGCTTGTGGGCTCTGTAATTTTCTTCGGTCTTAAGGGTATCGCCAATGTGTGCGAAAGGCTTGTCCCTGTGATGGCATTTGTATATGTTGTAAGTTGCATTGCCATTGTGGTAATGAATTTCGGTTACGTGGGCGAGGCTCTTGTGCTTATCTGTAAGTCGGCATTTGCTCCGCAGGCTATCGGTGGCGGTGCTGTGGGTGGATTCATGATTTCCATCCAGTACGGTGTCAGCCGCGGATTGCTTTCCAATGAGTCGGGTATGGGTTCGGCGCCTATTATTGCTGCTGCTGCAAAGACGCGCAATCCTGTGCGTCAGGCGCTTGTCTCTTCTACTTCTACATTCTGGGATACGCTTGTTGTCTGCTCAATGACGGGTATCGTTACCGTAACCACTATGCTTGCACTTGGTATTACAAGCGTTGACGAGGCCAGCAGCCTCATCATGCAGGATGCTTTCAGTCAGATTCCTGTGCTTGGCGGGCATATACTCAATATTTCGATGTTTACCTTCGCATTCAGCACCATTTTGGGGTGGACCTATTATGGCGAGCGCTCTATCGAGTATCTCTTGGGACACCGCGACCGCAAGGCTATACGTATGTTCCGCACTTGTTGGGTCTTCTCTACATTCATCGGTGCCATCATGCCGCTTGAACTGGCATGGAACATCAGTTCTACGGCGGTGATTTTCATGGCGCTTCCCAATCTCTTCTCGCTCATCATGCTTACAAAACTGATTGTGAAGGAGACGCGCTATTATCTGTGGGAAAACAGACTTGATGAGGTCTCTGACGACGAGATTCCGTCGGTGTAAATGATAAGTTGGCGCGGGTTCGATATAAGAACGCAAAAGTGGTTGACGGAGGGGGGCTTTAGTTTGTATCTTCATTCGTAATATATTCCTCCTCTTGAAGAGGAGGTGGCTTCGAAAAACGAAGTTTTTTGAAGACGGAGGAGTTCTCTTCTCATCGCATGCTTTTTTGCTCTACGATAGATTTTGAACTCCCTCCGAACTTTTTTCTTGAAAAAAGTTCTCGTCCCTCTTCAATAGAGGGACAGTGTTTTTAGTATGTTTATTAGTGTTCGGTAAACGTATTTAAGTCGTTTAAAATTCAATATTTAAGTAACTACAAGCCCCAATTTTTTATTAAGACAAATTTAAGTCAATGATTGGAACTCCCTCGCCCTTCGGGCACTTCAAGAGGGAGAATGTTGTATGTTGATAATATTCAGTAATTTACATTCCTCCTCTTGAAGAGGAGGTGGATTCAAAAACTCGTTTTTGAAGACGGAGGAGTTCAAAACATAAACAGAATAAAAATTTACCGGACAGTAATAATTCTTTATTATCAGATAAAGATAAATCAGAAGCCCTGCTAAAACAAATGCAGGGCTTCTGATTTATGCTATGATTGTGAGTAGATTAGCTCAATCCTTCGATGTTGCCGTTGACAATATCAATCTTCTGTGCCTGCGGTACTTTGGGAAGACCGGGCATGCGCATGATGTCGCCCATGATGATTACAATCATCTCTGCACCGTTGTTTATCACTACATCGCGTACGTTAAGTTCAAAGTCTTTTGCAACACCGTATGCCTTTGCATCTGCTGAGAATGAGTATTGTGTCTTTGCGATGCAGATGGGGTAGTGCGAAATGCCGAGTGCCTCTATCTGCTTGATTTTCTTAATGGCAGCGGGTGAGTATGTTACACCTTTTGCACCGTATATCTGTGCCGATACTTTCTCTATCTTTGTACGTACACTGTCGCTGTCCTCGTAGATGAACTTCAAGGGAGCAGAGGGCTTCTTCTCTATTGTCTCAACAACCAGCTTGGCAAGCTCTTCGCCGCCCTTGCCGCCATCGGCAAATACGTTGTTCATGCAGAAGCCTACGCCTATTTCGCGGCAGTGCTCGGCTACCATTGCAATCTCCTCGTCGGTGTCTGTTGCGTAACGGTTGAATGTTACGATTACCTCCTGACCGAAGCGCTTCATATTCTCTACGTGCTTGTCGAGGTTGGGAAGACCGTTCTTCAGGCCTTCGATGTTCTGCTCCTTGATTTTGTCTTCGGGTACACCGCCGTGCAGTTTCAGACTCTGAGCTGTGGCAACGATAACTGTGAGTTTGGGAGATAGACCTGCTTTGCGGCACTTGATGTCGAAGAATTTCTCTGCACCGAGGTCTGCACCGAAGCCTGCTTCTGTGATTACATAATCACCGTATGAGAGTGCCATCTTTGTGGCAATAATCGAGTTGCAGCCGTGTGCGATGTTGGCGAAGGGACCGCCGTGTACAAATGCGGCTGTGTTCTCTGTTGTCTGCACAAGGTTGGGCTGTATGGCATCTTTCAGTAGCACTGTTATTGCGCCAGCTACTCCTAAGTCGTTGACTGTGAGGGGCTGGTCGTCGAATGTGTATCCCAAAAGGATGTTTCCTATGCGACGGCGAAGGTCGTCAAGGTCTTTCGAGAGGCAGAGAATTGCCATAATCTCCGACGCAGGGGTGATGTCGAAGCCGCTCTCTGTGGGGAGACCGTTTGCCGAGCCGCCGAGACCGGTTACGATGTTGCGCAGGCTGCGGTCGTTGACATCGAGCACGCGTTTCCATTTTATCTCTTTGAGGGCGAGACCTGTCTTTCTGTTCTGATAGATGTAGTTGTCAAGCAGCGCTGTAATCATGTTGTGCGCCGAGGTGATTGCGTGGAAGTCGCCGGTAAAGTGGAGGTTGATGTTCTCCATGGGGAGTACCTGTGAGTATCCGCCGCCGGCTGCGCCGCCCTTCATGCCGAAGCAGGGACCGAGTGATGGTTCGCGCAGTGCAACCACTGCATTCTTGCCTATTCTGTTGAGTCCCAGTGTAAGACCGATGGATACAGTGGTCTTGCCGATGCCTGCCTTGGTGGGAGTTATGGCTGTTACAAGAATAAGGTTATTTTTCTTAACTTTCTCCTCATTTATCAATGAAAGGGGAAGTTTGGCGATGTATTTACCATAATTGTCGATCTGGTCAACAGGTACACCGATGCCTGCTGCAATCTCCTCAACCTTTTTCAGGGAGGTCTCTCTTGCAATCTCAATGTCTGATTTCATATAGTAGTAGATTGGGTTATTCTCAGAATTAAATTCAAAGGTAGCAAAAACGGACGATATGAACAAAAATTACATTCTTATTTTGTTGTAATTGTAAAATATCTTTGATGTCCGATTTCGCAAAGGTGTGTAATGGCTTGTGAATGTTTGTATGTTATCTGTTTATTGTCAATGTTTTATGCTGATGTTTTTTGGAGACGAGAGATGGATTCAAAAACTCGTTTTTGAAGACGGAGGAGTTCGAATGTTTTGCTTGTGTATTCAGTCAAACTCCCTCTTCCGTTCGGCTTAAAGCCCTGAAAGGGCAAAACTCGTCCCTTCGCGTTTGTAACGCGAATGATAGAGTATAAGCATCTGTGATGCGCTAAAATGAAACCTATTATGAATCTATGTACTTCAGTCTTCGTTTATGTAGGTTAAATTGGATTATATAAGCGCATTGTAAATGCTTATACTCAAAGCATCCGCATTGCAAATGCGGATGGACAGGGTTGTTTATAAAGTTTTTGCCGTAATGTTTCTCTATGCCTGCCTGCTCATCGCTTAGTATGCGGTTGGTGAGATTATTATTTGTTCCATAGAATATGCCGCCCCTTGTACCTTCAATGTCTATTATGGGTTTTTGTGTTATTGCGCTGTTGTATAGTTCTACGGTCAGTTTGCCGCCATCGGCTTTTACCGATGGTACCCATGTTAACGTGCGACGTACATCTTTTTTATCATTGGGACGCTTGTCTTTGTAGTTTGGCGAATAGAACTGTTTGCTTTCGTTGTATCCTTTTACAGTGGTGTAGCGACGGCTGGAGTTTCTTGATCTTATTCCACGCTCATCCGAACCTGTATGCAGCTCAGGTACAATACCTTTGTGCTGTTCCTTGTAGGGAATAAAGCAGGCTACATAGTTCGGATTATAAGGCTTGGCTGAACCTGTAAGGTGCCCTGTAAGTAGATCTTTTACTATTCCGGCATACAAATTTTCATAGAAAGTCATAGGAAGATTATGTCGCTTTGAGTCAGCAATACACAGCCAACCGAGAAAACCATAATAGAATTCTGATTCCCAATGTTTAATTCTAAGGACATTTTGTTCTCTTTCAATCACTTCACCTCTTCTTTGAAACTGTTGCCGTGTGCCGATGTCGCTACGGATGACAACCTCTTCGAAGTTCATCATCTTTTCAGGATTGATGCCATGAATATATTCCCTATCGGGACGCACTATGGAATCTGCGTTATATTCGCCTTTTACTACTATCAATTTTACCCAATATGCCCATGGGTAGTTGTATCGTTCAAAAATAGATCTCAGCACTGCTGATGCCGGAATTTTGCGGGCAGCGTCATTGGTTGTAACAAGTCTCTCCTGTAACATAAGGGAGTCTATGTAGGTATGTTTGCCACCGACTTTCATCGCTTCGAGAATCTGGTAAACATCTTCTTTTTCATTGCTCTTGTCTCCTACAAGACTTCGCTTGATGATTCTCTCTTTTGCATACTCCCACTCGTCAAGGAAATTGAAACGCACTTCACTGAGTGGTGGACGTTCATAACGTGATTTTTTCTTCTTGCCTGCTACGTCTACCTCAGTAAGCATATACTCGTAGTCGGAGATTTTAACGATGGCGGTGTCGCGCTTTTCATCCTTTATGGGCATTCCTGTTGTACGCTGCCAATAGTTATATTGTCCAAATGGTGGCGAAAAGAACTTGTTGATGGAAAACACGTATGTGGAGTCCATCTGCTGGTTCATGCTGAGTTCAGGGGTAAGAAGCGCACCCTTTGTGCCTGCGAATTCCTCAGTCTCTATTTTGAATGCTCCTTCCTCGTCGCTTGCAAATTGGTATTGGTGAACGATGCTGTCGTCGTAGGATATTTCAAATTTTATGTCGGTGTTCCTTTGCGGGGTTAGGAAGTATTGATTAAGCTCGCCGAATTTGGTGTTTTTTGTCTGTTTGTAGAATTTTCCCTGTATGCCTATGCCTGTCTCTTTCTGTTGTTCAAGGGAGACGTGTTTGGTTGTAAGCTTGCTCCAATCGTAGGATGTCCATCCGCGGGTGAGCATCAGCAGGTCGAGATTGTTTCGTGTCTCGTCGCTGTTGTCCGCGAAATATTGTGCTGCATCGGGGATGTAACCTTTAATCTCTGAGCCGAGCAGCATGTGGGTGTACATATTGTGGGTGTACGACATTACTTGATGGGTGGCTGCATCGCTTACGGAAACAGAAAAGTCTGCATCCTTGTCGATGGGCTTGCCATCTTCGCGTTCGACGGTCAATGTGATTTTTTCGTGCGGTTGCAGGATAATGTCGTCAGGCTTCAGACCGTTTACTTTAGCGGTCAGTTTAATGGTCTGTCTATCTCCGGGGAGTATCTCTTTGTGACGCACAAAGAATTGTCTTTCGGCAAGGGGGATATTGCTGTTGGCAAAGACCACTACGCGATTTACGCCTTCGGGCAGGCTGTCGGTGGCAAGTGTTATCTGTTTATTCTTTTCGTTTGATGAAAATGTTTCATAGTTTATAAGGACTCCTCTGTTGAGTACGGCAATGCCAAGCGGTGTCTGAAAATCTATGTTGTTCTTTGTGGTTACTGCCACGCTGTCTGCTGTCTGTGCAAGGTTTATAACAACTCCGCGTTGCTCTATTTTCGGTAATTCGAATTTATGTTTTTTCTTTCCTATCTTTACTTCGGCGCGGTATTTTATATCTGCTTTGGGGGTGAACTTAAATGTGCCTACTCCAGTGTGTGTGGGTACGCTTTTAAGCAAAAGTTCTTTGTCGGCATAGATTGCAATGCTGTCTCTGCCGGGCTTGCCTTCGTTGTCCAAAAATTCGTAGGCTACGGTGGTTTCAATTCCCTCTACAAGATGTCCGCCTTCGGGGTAGAATTTTATATCGGTGGGTGGAAGTTCTTCACTTCCCCATTTGCCATCGCTCATAAAGCCGCGTTTGCGGTCGAGCATATTCTTGAAGTCGTAGTTGTCGCCGTTTACTTTGTCGTAGACGGGGAATACGCGGCTGAATATTGCTTCTTCGCCCCAGTTGAGCATATAGCGGGTGTAGGCACGTACTTCGTAATATCCCGATAATAATTCTTTTCGCAGTTCAAATTCGCCGTGGCATCTGCCGTTCTCGTCGAGCTTGTATTTCTTTGTTTCCACTACATAGCCTTCGGGGGCGCAGAGTTCTACATAGAGCACGCGGCTCTGCGGCTTTTCGTTGTCGGCGAGTCCGCTGGTGGTGTATGCCTTGAACCACATTGTTTCGCCTAAGTAGTAGGCGGTGTTGTCGAAGTGCAGATATACTCTCTCTTGCGGGAACAGTTGGTTCACCATTATTGCTCGCATGGCGAGGGTGTCCAATGGGGATTGGGCAAATGTCGTTGCTGTCATTGTCAGCAACAGGGTGAGGGTATATATCAGTTTGCGTGGCATAGTTGTTTAATTATTCAGTGTTATTGTCGGAGGGGTTTGAATGTTTTGCTTGTGCGTTCGGTCAAACTCCCTCCCCCGTTCGGGTACTCCCTCTTATCCAAGAGGGAGAGCTGTTTTCTCTTTGTTATTCAATATGTTATTATAACTCCTCCTCTTGAAGAGGAGGTGGATTCAAAAACTCGTTTTTGAAGCCGGAGGAGTTTGAAACTTTTGCTTGTGTATTCTGTCAAACTCCCTCCCCGTTCGGATTAAAGCCCTAAAAGGGCGAAACTGTATAGCATAGTCCGTAAGGGCTATGTTAATGCATAACAAACACACAGCCCTGAAGGGGGCGAAACAGCAATAACAGCAGCTGTTCATAATTTCGCCCCTTCAGGGCTGAGGCTGTATGTTCCTGTATCCGTAGGCCTCACAGCCTACGCTATATAATGTTACCCCTTCGGGGTATTTCTCTATTCCGTTCCAAAATATTGCCTACATACAAAGTTACCTATAGAACTTGAAAAGTTCAAATTCCTTTGCCTTTATCTTGCCATACTCGCTGCCTTGTGCGGCTGCTTTTTTGTACCATTGATATGCTTTCTTGTCGTTATGCTCGGCTCCGCGACCCTTTTCGTAGCACTCGGCTACCAATTCCTGTGCTTCCATAAGGCCGTTGTTGGCGGCATGTTGCAGCCATTCGAAGCGCTTTTTCCTGACTTCATCACTTTTTATTGCCATTAAATAGCGGTTATTGAAAATCAACGAGTTAATTATTTTAAATGGGTGACTTTGGGTGACGCAACCCTTTTTTTGTATATTTGCGCCATGTTTGTAC
>SUXT01000068.1 GCA_015060835.1 Bacteroidales bacterium | reverse complement strand
AGCTATTTTGAGTAGATTTTCTTTCGCATTTTGCAGGGAATAGCGGGCTATTTCCAAAAAATAAGAAAGAAAAGATGCCAAAATAGACTCAAATAAGCCGAAATTAACAGCGCAAATATAGAATTATTTTCTAATAAAATTCAAACAGCTTCTAACTTGCCGATAATAGAATTATGGAATATATATCTGTATCAGAATTTGCAAAACAACATGGAATTTCGCAGCGTACGGTGCGTAATTATTGCGCTACCGGCAAGATAGAGGGTGTACTACTGATAGGCAAGACATGGAGTATCCCCAATGATGCGGAACTGCCCAAACGCAAAAGTGGCAAACGCAGACTGATGCCATTGCTGGCTGTGTTGAGACGAGAAAAAGAGGCGGGGCTTAAAGGTGGAATTTATCACCGCACACAAATAGACCTCACATACAACTCCAACCACATTGAAGGCAGTCGCCTTACCCACGAACAGACACGGTATATTTTCGAAACAAACACCATTGGATTTGAAGGCGAAAGCATCAGAATAGACGATATTATAGAAACAACCAACCATTTCCGTTGCATAGACTTTATCATTGATAGGGCCGAAGAACGGCTTACTGAAAAAATCATAAAGGAGTTGCACAAGATGCTGAAGGCCAATACCTCGGACAGCCGCAAGGAGTGGTTTGCTGTAGGAGAATACAAACACCTGCCCAACGAAGTCGGTGGCAACGAAACAACAGCCCCGGAAAATGTGCATAGTGAGATGCAGGCACTTATCAAGGAATATAACTCGATAAAACAAAAATCTTTGGAAAATATCATCGACCTGCACCAGCGCTTCGAGTGCATACATCCGTTTCAGGATGGCAATGGTCGCGTTGGCAGGCTTATAATGTTCAAAGAGTGCCTTGCAAACGGCTATGTGCCGTTCATTATAACCGACGAACTGAAAATGTTCTACTATCGCGGTTTGCAACAATGGAACAACATACGCGGCTATCTGCTTGATACCTGTCTTACGGCACAAGACAACTACAAAACATTACTCGATTATTTTAGAATCGAATATTGAGATACTATCAGATTATCAAGTGTGCAAAAATTGCACACTTGACACTAAAAAGCACCGACACACGCTGTTTTTTCACCGTTTGCGCATTATATTCGCACCATAATATATAAGACGCACGTATATGCATAACTACCACATTCTCGCAATAGACGACAACGAAGCGCTGCTGCAAACACTGAAACTTATATTGAAGAAGGAGTTTGCAGTGGTTGGAACAGTCCAACACCCCAACCTTGTCCCTGCCATACTCGCAGGCGGCAAGGTGGATGCCATACTGCTGGACATGAACTTCGACAAGGGCAGACTCGACTGCGAGGAGGGACTATATTGGCTCAACGCCATAAAAGAGCGTCCCAATCCCCCGGCTATAATATTGATGACAGCCTTCGGCGACATTGACATTGCCGTACGCGCCATGAAGCAGGGTGCTGACGACTTTGTTACAAAGCCGTGGGACAACCGCGAACTTATAGAAAAGATTGTGGCTGCAATAGAAAAGCGGAATAGCAACGACAATCTGCAGAAGCAACAGGCAGAAGAGGATAACACTCCGACACTGAAGGAGATTGAGGAGGAGCGACTGCGCAAAGTGCTGAAGGAGACCGGCCGCAACATAACAAAGAGTGCTGAAATTCTGGGAATTTCGCGCCGCACACTCTACAACAAGATAGAAAAGTATGGCCTATAGCAACTACCGCATACAGTTGGCACTGCATCTTGCAGCCATAATACTCGACAGCGTGGCAATCACACTGATTGCCGTCTACACAGGCGACATTGTGTGGCTGTCGATACCCATTGTATTGCTCATTGCGCTGATATTCGGCACAATCAGGTTGGTACATTTCCCCATTAAGCAGGTAAGGATGTTCCTGTTGTCGATACAATGCGGGGAGCACATGATACGCTTGCCGATAGTCAAAGACCGTATGCTGCGCGAAATGCACGACAACATGAACAGGATACTTACACACTACCACGAAAATGAGCGTGCAATAGAGACAAAAAAAATATACTACGACCGTATGTTGCGCATAATGACACACGAAATACGCAACACGGTAACGCCCATAATAACCCTATCGGACTACTACACCACGAGCGACGAACCTGTTGAACAGGCAGAAATAAAGGAGGGGATGACTATAATAAACACACAAAGCAAGAACATCAAACGTTTCCTCGACTCGTACCACACACTGACACATCTGCCGCCACCTGCGCCGACGGAAATATCTATTCCTCTGCTTTTCGGCGAAATGCACAAACTGTTCGAAAAGGAATTCCCCTCCGTAAAATTCGCCGTGCATCGCCCTGATATACAAATTACAGCAGATGCTTCACAAGTACGCATCGTTCTGAGCAACCTTCTGCGCAATGCAATGCAGTCGGCATCGGAACACTCCGACGGCAGTGTCGAACTTCGCGCCACAATGTGCGAAGGTGTGCCATTGATTACCGTCACAGACAACGGCGACGGTATTCCGGCAAGCCGCATGGAGGAGATATTCCTACCCTTCTACAGCACCAAAGAGAATGGCAATGGCATTGGTCTGTGCCTCAGCCGTCAGATCATGAGATTGCACGGCGGGGAACTGATAGCTGAGAGCTATCCCGAAAAACGCTATACCATCTTCACAATGAAGTTTTCAGACGAAAACATTCATACACAAAGTACAAAATAACTGCAATATTTCCGAACAATTAGAAATCCATAAATTAGGTCTGTCGTTATTCCTGATTCATACCTTAAATCTTTGGATGCGATGTATCAATCCAAATTTTCAAGCATCAAGAAATTTCTCAAATGCAGGTGTGTGATGCCATTATCGTCATTGCGAGTAACGCCCGGTGTCATTGATACTACATATTTGGGATAATTATCATTTATATTATGTAGATTCCCAAATTCTCGTTCTCTGGTTTCATCATTCGCAATTAAATACGCCGCCTGAATGTATATTCGTTTGGTTCCGGCTTTCTTTGTACAAACAAAATCTATTTCGCCTGCTTGCAACTGACCGACATTGACTTTGTATCCCAAGCTGATTAAATGTTGGTAGACAATATTTTCAATAACCTTTTCTATGTCGCCTTCACGAGTGCCTTCCGCTTGAGCGTTTCGCAGTCCATGGTCTTCAAAATAAAATTTATCATTACTTTCAAAAAGACGTTTGCCATGAATATCGTACCTGTTTACTTTATGTATGATATATGCCTCCTCAAGATGTTGAGCATAATCGATAATCGTATCCGAAGAAACATTTGTTCCTTGCGACTTCATGTATTTGGATATGCTTGAGGCTGATATTATCTTACCAATATTGTCTGCAATAAAGCTGGTCAACTTCTCCAAAAAAGAGACATTGCGGATGTTGTTTCTGGAGATTACATCCTTTAGAAGCACGGTGTTCAAAACATCGTTTTGATACTCCATCGCATCATCTTCATCCAATCCCATTTTAAGCAGACCGGGAAGACCGCCAAATTGGATATATTTAGTCAACGCATCGTCTCCGTCTTGCAAATTATGAAATTGCAAGAACTCTTTATAACTTAGCGATTGTATATAAATCTCTTTGTATCGACCGGCAATTATCGTACTGAGCTCTTTACTAAGCATTTTAGCATTGCTACCGGTAACTATAACCTCTGCATCGGGTTCGGTTATATAACTTCTGACAGTACGCTCAAAATCCTCAATCTCTTGAATCTCATCAATGAGGATATAGTTCATTTTTCCGGTTTGATAATGAGCATCAATGTAAGCATTTAAATCTTGATAGGTATTGATGTAATCAAAAGCTTTCTTTTCCTTGTCAATATAAATTATATTGTTATTCTCATCCTTAGCTTTGATATCACGAATCATCCTCAGCGTATAACTCTTACCTACACGCCTCTGCCCTGTCAAAACAATAATAGTATCTTTACCAAGATATTTCTCTATCTTATTCAAATAATGTTGCCTGAGTAATATTCCCATATCGTTCGTAATTGATAACAACCGCAAAGATAATAATTTTATCGATTATAATCGACAAAACAAGTTAAAATACAACATTTGTCTTCCATAAACGAAGAAATTTGTTACCTATTGTTGTTTTCCATCTAACAAGCACCAATGTTTATGCAAAGCAACCCTGTTCGAAAATTCCCAAAAACATCTTCCCCGCAAGAACCAAACGAATCTCCGGTTGTTCTATATACAACCGGATAACCCGCCGAGTGCGCAGACTTTATAACGTAAAGTGAGTGGCGGGTTATCGCGGTTGTCTAACAAACTGTTTCTAAATACCATGAAGATTGAAAGCATTATAGGACGGGAGATATTGGATTCGCGCGGCACCCCCACCGTCGAAGTGGAAGTTACACTGAACGACGGCACACGCGGCGTTGCATCAGTGCCTTCGGGCGCATCTACGGGAACACATGAGGCTGTGGAGCTTCGCGACAAGGAACAATCGCGTTTCCATGGAAAAGGCGTGTTAAGGGCTGTAGAGAACATAAACGAAAAACTTGCGCCGATGCTCGTTGGCGAGTCTGTTCTCAAACAGAGGAAAATAGACGGAGCGATGATTGCAGCCGATGGCACAGCCAACAAGAGCAAGATAGGTGCCAATGCAATTCTTGGCGTGTCGCTCGCAGTGGCGCACGCGGCAGCAAATATGCTGCATCTCCCGCTCTTTCGTTACATTGGAGGCGTCGGGGCGCACATTATGCCTGTGCCCATGATGAACATCGTCAACGGCGGTGCCCATTCAAGCGCCCCGATAGCCTTTCAGGAGTTTATGATACGTCCGGTGGGGGCTGAAAACTTCCACGAAGCGGTGCGCATGGGGGCAGAGGTTTTCCACGAGCTGAAACAACTGCTCAAAAAACGAGGACTGAGCACTGCTGTAGGCGACGAAGGAGGCTTCGCACCCGACTTCAACGGAATCGAGGATACGCTAACCACGATAGTTACGGCCATCGAAGAGGCAGGGTATGCTCCGGGACAGGATATTACAATCGTACTCGACTGCGCCTCGTCGGAATTCTACAAGGAGGGCATATACGACTACTCGAAATTTGACGGTTCAGGCAAACGCCGCACATACACCGAACAGGCCGACTACCTGCAATGGTTAGTGGAGGAGTATCCTATCGACTCCATCGAGGATGGTATGTCCGAGGAGGACTGGAAAGGATGGCAACTGCTGACCTCGCGCATAGGAGGGCGCTGTCAGCTTGTTGGCGACGACCTTTTTGTTACCAACCGCAAATTCCTACGGCGCGGCATAGAGGAGCGTTGCGCAAATGCCATCCTCATAAAGCCCAATCAGATAGGTACACTAACCGAGACGCTCGATACCATAGAATATGCCAAACGCAACGGATACGCAACCATCATAAGCCACCGTTCGGGAGAGACCGAAGATGTAACGATTGCCGAACTTGCCGTAGCGGTAAATGCCGGACAGATAAAGACCGGCTCAATGAGCCGCAGCGAACGCATAGCAAAGTACAACCGCTTGTTACACATAGAAAACTATCTTGAAACATCGGCCCGGTACTGCGGCAAAAGCCGGTAACTGCCAACATCAGAAGAATACTGCTGCAACCTCCATAGACAAGCTGAATATCTATGGAGGTTGCAGTGTATACATAGGCTTAAAGCATAAATTAAGGAATTACTGAAAAATAATTAAAAATGAACTTTATTTTAACAACAAAATACATTAACTTTGCAATCACAAAAGATTTCACAGATTCATTTTATTAAATAAAAAAGGCCTTATGCTAACACTCGACAGAATCTATCATGCAGCCTACGTTCTTCAGAACGTAATCAGACGCACAGACCTAATCCATGCGCCTAAGCTCAACCCCGCAAGCAACATATACCTGAAGCCTGAGAATCTTCAGCTTACAGGTTCGTTCAAAATCAGAGGCTCGTACTACAAAATTTCGCAGCTCTCTGACGAAGAGAAAGCCAAAGGAGTAATCGCCTGCTCGGCTGGTAACCACGCGCAGGGTGTAGCTCTCGGAGCAACAAAGAACGGTCTTAAGAGCATCATCTGTCTCCCCAGCACAGCCCCCATCTCAAAAGTAGAGGCCACAAGAAACTACGGAGCAGAAATCTGCCTTGTAGACGGTGTGTACGACGATGCCTACCAAAAAGCACTGGAACTGAAAGAGGAACACGGATACACATTCGTACACCCCTTCGACGATGTATCGGTAATCGCAGGACAGGGAACAATCGGTCTTGAACTTATCAACCAGTTGCAGCAGATCGACGCAGTGATAGTACCCATCGGCGGTGGCGGTCTTATCTCAGGCGTAGCATACGCAATCAAGTCGCTCAACCCCAACATCAAGGTGTACGGTGTACAGTCAACAGGTGCTCCCAGCATGTTCAACTCCATCAACAACCGTAAGATTGAGCGTCTGAAATATGTATCTACCATCGCAGACGGCATCGCGGTAAAAGAGCCCGGTGTAAACACATACGACATCTGCAACAAATATGTAGACGACATTGTAACCGTAACCGACGACGAAGTATCATCTGCAATCCTCAGCCTCATAGAGCAGCAGAAGCTCATTGCAGAAGGCGCAGGTGCTGTATCAGTGGCAGCGGCCATGTTCAACAAAGTACCCATCGAAGGCAAGAACACAATCTGCCTTGTTTCGGGAGGTAACATCGACGTGAACATCCTCGACCGAGTAATCAAGCGCGGTCTGCAGACAGCCGGAAGAAACTGCGTACTTACAGTGGAGCTTATCGACCGTCCCGGACAGTTGATGAAGGTATCGAGAATAATCTCCGAGAACGGCGGTAATGTCATCGGTGTTCACCACGAGCGTTCAAACGCCAACAGAGACATCAACGGATGCTTCCTGCGCATGAACCTCGAGACACGTAACTTCGAACAGATCGAGAACATCAAGAAGGCCCTCACTGACGAAGGTTTCCACATCTGTCAATAACCATAACAGTATAACCATTAAAAATAGAATCATGATAAAGAAAGTTCACACAGACAACGCGCCTCAGGCAATCGGCCCCTACTCACAGGCAATCATCTGCGGCAACATGCTCTTCACATCAGGTCAGATAGCAATCAACCCCGCTACAGGCGAAGTTGAGGCAACAGACATCGAAGGTCAGACAACACAGGTTATGAAGAACCTCGAAGCTGTCCTCACAGAGGCTGGTACATCATTCGAGAACGTGGTGAAGACAACATGCTTCCTCAAGGACATGGGCGACTTTGCAGCATTCAACAAAATCTACGGAGAGTCATTCACAAGCAAACCCGCACGCTCATGCGTAGCAGCAAAGACTCTTCCCAAAGATGTTCTTGTTGAGGTTGAGGTAATTGCATTGATTAAATAAGGAATAATATCCAATAAGAAAAAATAATCTCTCTTTTTTGCCGCAGATAGCCAACAATGCGGCAAAAAAGAGAGAATTTATTGTTACACCAATCATGCAAACCCCGTCAAAATCAATTAAAACAGTTTATCTGCATAAAATTTAACTACTTTTCTTGTCTATTCTGAAAAAAAAAGCTAACTTTGCAAGCCGTAAAAGCAAACATGCATAGATTAGTAAACAACAAATAATATATAACGATGAAAAGAACATTCCAACCCTCTAACAGAAAGAGAAAGAACAAGCACGGTTTCCGTGAGAGAATGGCGACAAAGAACGGTCGTCGCGTATTGGCAGCCCGTCGAGCAAAAGGACGCGCTAAGCTGACAGTTTCAGACGAGTACAACGGAAAGAAAAAATAACAGACAATTTCCTATAAAGGTGCCTTCTTGATTTAACAATCAGGGAGGCATTTTTATTTCCTGCTACTTACTACAAAAAAGGAACAATAAACCACGATAATGAAAAACATAGATAAAATAAAGCATTTTTAACTACTAAAAAGACATAAAAAGGGACAAAAAAGCATTTACCATATTATAAAAAGCTAATAACTTTGCAATGGAATTCACAAACAAAGACAAATGAAAATAAAAATACACAAAAAACACGAATCCATTGCAGCAGAACTAAAGAAAATCCCCAACAGACAATACAAAAGCATACGCACATTCCGCAACAAGCGCAACACTGTGGAACTTGCAGATATAAACGGAACGACTTTCGTTATCAAACGATACAAAGTACCCAATATTTTCAACCGCATAGCATACACATATTTCAGAAAGAGCAAAGCACAAAGAGCCTACGAATATGCACTGAAAATAATGCGGTGTGGCATAAGCACCCCTTTCCCTGTCGCATATATCGAGACAAGCAGAGGAGGACTCTTCCACACAGGATACTTCATATCGGAATATATACCTTATCCCACCCTTGACACATGGCGGGAACAGAAGCACAGCGAAGAAGAAAACAAAAAACTCACTGAGGACTTCATTAACTTCACCATCGACCTGCACGAAAAAGGGATATTACCTCTCGACTACAATCCGGGCAACATATTCTACCACAAGGACGAGGAGAGCGGAGAATACAGATTCGCCCTCACTGATATCAACAGAGCAAAATTCGGAAGACTGTCACGCTACAAGGACACCATGCACTCGTTCGAGCAATTGGGACTGCCTACGCAGGAACTATACAGGATTCTCGAAAAATATTGCAAACAGCGCAATCTCGACATCGAAGCATCACTCTTTGTCGTGCTCTATTACCGCATAAAAAAACGGATAAAAAAGATGATAAAACAAAAAGCAAAAAAGCAGTATAACCCGAAGCAACCCAAATTCCACGAGTGATTGAACTACAAATTTTGAGTTGCCTCCGAGATATTAACACTCTGCAATTTCCACTTATCATATATTTGTTGTATCTTCGCAGGAATAAAGCACAAAACAAGAATATATGAAAAAGTTCATTCCCCTACTCATGCTCCTGCTCGTAACCGCAGCAGCACCGGCACAACCACTCGAAGGAAACAGCAAGAAAAGCGACAAGACAGAATACAGCATCGGCAAAGTACCCGTAGTCAACGGCAAAGTAGTATTCGAAGAGAAGTTGCAGGCAAAAGGCAGCAGCACTGAAATACTCGCCAAAGCACAGCAGTGGATAGACAAGCGTTTCTCAAACGAGGGAGTAATCAAATTCAAGAAATACGACTCTGAAAATCCCGGCACACTCACCGTAAAATCGGAAGAGTACATCACATTCAGCAAAAAGTTCTTTGTACTCGACCGCACACGCATCACATACTTCCTCGACATAACTGCCCAGGACAACAGTTGCACCATGAAGATGTACCGCATAACATATTGGTACGACGAAGAATACAAGGGCGGACAGCACTTCACTGCCGAGGAGTACATCACCGACGACCAGGCCTTCAACAAGAAGAAGACCAAGATGCTGAAAATCCCCGGAAAGTTCCGCAAAGGTACCATCGACCTTAAGAACAACATCAAGCAAGAACTTGAACAAGCTATAAACTGACCGTGAACACAATCGACAAGATAAGAAATATACTCAATATACTGTTTATGGTAGGAGCAGTAGTAACCATACTGCTCTACATAACAGTAGACAGCCGCGAACCATTCTTCTACGCCGGCCTTGTATCACTCACCTTGAAAGTAGCCGAATACATACTGCGCTTCATCATCTGAGAATCAATGAAAAGGATACTCACATATATAACCGTACTTCTAACACTTCCCTTGACGCTCTGTGCACAGGGGATAAACGACAATATAGAGAGGGGCAACAACGAAGAGGGCTTCGGAGGTGGCGCCGTATACAGTCCATTCAGAAAGAACCAGCGCGACACCACCAAGACCGAACTCAATGTACCGCAGGAGATACGCCAGTGGCACATAAGCGAACTTTTGGGTGAGGTTATCCCCGTCAATGCCGACACATTGCAACATCTCTACCAGAACTGGCACAACACAGATGGCATGAACGGAGAGTACAACTATCTCGGCAACATGGGTTCGCCCCGATTGACAAGAATATTCTTCAACCGCCAAGCCATTCCTGAATTCAGTTTCCTCAAACCGTATGACTATTTTATGACCCCGGTAAACCAGTTCTACTTTACCGACACGAAATCGCCATACACCAATCTCAGCTACAACAATTCGGGCGATAAAATCACCGGCGACGACCGCTTCAGGGCATATTTTGCCACCAATGCCGGCAAGAAATTCGGTGCGGGATTCCTTTTCGACTACCTGTACGGACGAGGCAGATATGACAGCCAGTCTACTGCATTCACCAAGTTCGGACTCTACACATACTATAGAAGCAACAAATATTCAGCATATCTGCTTGCCACACGCGACCATATAAAACTCGCCGAGAACGGAGGTATTACAAACGACGAATATATCACAAACCCCGAAAAGACGGAAGCGGGAAGCAAAAATTTCGGTTCCAACGACATACCCGTAAACTTCAGCAAGACATGGAACCGCAACGAAGTATATTCTCTTTTCTTCACCCATAACTACAGTCTCGGCTTCACCCGCGAACGCCCCATCGAAATAGCAGACACGACTACAGCCGCCACCGACACGCTTGCAACCGCACAGGTCGACGATGGCCCCATATACGAATTTGTCCCCGTAGCACGATTCATCCATACACTCAATCTCAACCAGGACAACAGAAGTTACATCAACTATCAGCAGCCCAAGAACTACTACGCCGACACCTATCTGCCCTACGATTCGATAGACAAGACAAAGAATCTGAACATAAAGAACACCTTTGGCATTTCATTGCTCGAAGGTTTCAACAAATGGGCTGTAGCAGGGTTGACAGCATACGCCACATACGACTTCCACCGCTACACATTGCCCGACACACTGCCCGGCAGCCCGATTGAAACACGTTCCAAGACAAACGAATACACACTGAGTATCGGCGGAATACTGCAACGCAGCAAAGGCAAGAACCTCAACTACAAACTGCGTGGAGAGACAGCAATAGCAGGCGAAGACCTCGGAGCATTCCTCCTCGAAGCCGATGCCAACCTCGACTTCAAACTGAAAAAGGAGG
This sequence comes from Bacteroidales bacterium, assembly GCA_015060835.1. Taxonomy (GTDB): domain Bacteria; phylum Bacteroidota; class Bacteroidia; order Bacteroidales; family Bacteroidaceae; genus HGM04593. Next base: position 3,341 of record SUXT01000068.1, on the reverse strand, counting down.
ATGCGTACATCAGCGCAAAGGCATTCATCAAGAACAGCAACCCCTCGTTCTACTTCAGACACTACCACTCGGAACACTTCTGGTGGGACAACAGTCTGAGCAAAGAGTTCCGTACACGCATAGAAGGAACAGTGGGAATAGAGCGTCTGCGCACCAAATTGTCTGCAGGAATAGAGACAATAAAGGACTACACCTATCTGGCCAACAGATCCATCCCCAACGCTGCCGGCAACGGATTCCTCAACAGGATTGCAGTGGCACAGGAGAGCGACAACATACAGGTTTTCTCGGCCACCCTCAATCAGGACTTCAAATTGGGTATACTGCACCTCGATACAGAGCTGACCTATCAGAACAGCAGCAACAAGGAGGTTTTGCCACTGCCCGAATTAAATGCATACGCCAATCTCTACATCAAGTTCAAGATAGCCAAAGTGCTCAACACCGAACTTGGTGCCGATGTACGCTACTTCAGTTCGTACTATGCTCCCGACTACTCACCCGCATTGGGACAGTTCTACCAACAGAACCAGTCGGACAAGATTGAAATAGGCAACTACCCCATCGTGAATGTTTACGCCAACTTCCTTCTGAAGCAGACACGTTTCTACGTGATGTACCACCACATAAACGAAGGAACAGGCAACATGAGATACTTCCTCGCACCGCACTACCCCATAAGCCCGAAGGCGCTGTGGTTCGGCCTCTCATGGAACTTCTATAACTAATACCTCCCATATATGAACAAGATAATAAAATGGGGCTTCATAGGCTGCGGCGAAGCTACCGAGAAGAAGAGCGGACCTGCATTCAACTGCGTCAGGGAATCGACTGTAGTTGCAGTGATGGGACGCGACCAGGAGAAGACAAAGGCCTATGCCAAGCGCAACCGCATATCAAAGTGGTACACCGATGCACAGGAACTTATTGACGACCCCGAGGTAAACGCAGTCTACATAGCCACCCCTCCCTCTTCGCACGCCACATATGCCATCATGTCCATGAAGGCTGGCAAGCCCGTGTATGTGGAAAAGCCACTCGCTGCGACATATGAGGACTGCGCCCGCATAAACCGCATATCGCAGGAGACAGGTGTCCCATGCTTCGTAGCCTATTACCGCCGCTATCTGCCCTACTTCAACAAAGTACGCGAACTGTTGCCGCGTATAGGCAATATACTAAACGTGCAGATACGTTTCGCCGTCCCCCCGCGCGACCTCGACTTCAACCGCAGCAACCTTCCGTGGCGAGTAATCCCCGACATTGCAGGTGGAGGATACTTCTACGACCTTGCATCGCATCAGCTCGACCTGTTGCAAGATATGTTCGGTTGCATACTGTACGCCGAAGGATATTCTACCAACCGCGGCGGACTCTACAAGGCTGAGGACACAGTGAGCGCATGCTTCAAATTCGAGACAGGCATTCCCGGTTCAGGCTCATGGTGCTTTGTTGCGCATGAATCGGCAAGGGAGGACCACATAGAAATTTTCGGCAGCAAGGGCAGCATAAAATTCTCGGTATTCACATTCGAGCCTATACAGTTGCAAAGCAGCGACGGATGCGAAGAATTCCAAATACCCAATCCTCTATACGTTCAGTTACCGCTAATAAAGAACATTGTTGAGCATCTGCAACAGAGAGGAGTGTGCACCTGCGACAGCATAAGTGCTACCCCCACTAACTGGGTGATGGACAAAATTTTAGGGAAAATAATATAAAGGAGGTTCTATAAGCTACCTTATTTACATAACCTCCCCAAAAAGCCCTCCCTTGACAGAACATTCTGTAACAAAAAAACGTACTGTATATAAATGAAATACAGCACAACATACAATTTATTTCTTCTGAAAATGCTGACAGCTGCAATATTCATGTTGTCGGCAACAGAAGTTTTGTCGCAAAACATTATCCCCTTTGACTCGCTCGGCATACTCAAATATCCCGGTTACATATTCGACTATACACAAAAAAAGATAGAATCCACGAACAAGGTCATCTACAAGCATCTTGACGAAAAAGATACTCACTACATCACACCGAACCTCTATAAGTGGACATTCATGGCGCAATACAGCAACTGCTACGAGTATTACAAATTTTCGGCAAAAAACAGTTCGCAAAGCATCAGCCTCTCGCCCGACACAAGGAACAAATTGGGCTTTTACGTAGGATGGCGGTGGATATTCCTCGGATGGTCGTTCGACCTTGACAGGCAAAACACCAAAAACGATTGGAACTTCAGTTTTTACACCTCAAAGGTAGGCATTGATGTATTTCACCGAAAGGCAGGCGACAACTTCAGGATACGTAAACTGACAGGATTCAACGACCCTGTCAGCGGTGCAGAAATAGAGCCTTACGGACAACTGTTCGACGGTGTATCAGTGGAACAGAGCGGAATAAACCTCTACTACATATTCAACAACAAAAAGTTTTCCTACCCTGCTGCATATAGCCAGAGCACCAACCAACGCATAAGTTGCGGCTCGTTCCTGCTCGGGTTCAGCTATTCGCGCCAATCGTTCCACCTCGACGCTTCACGGTTCGACAGCAACATAAAGACAGCAATGCACCCATCAATGAATTTCAACCGCATAAAATACCACGACTACAGCATAAGCGCAGGATATTCATACAATTGGGTGTTTGCAAAGAACTGCCTTGCCAACATTTCCCTGACTCCGGCGATAGGCTATAAGCGTTCGAGAATAAACACGGACGAGGACCGCTCGATATTCAAGAACATAAATGCCGACCTCATATCACGCGCAGCCATTGTCTACAACAACAGCCGCTACTTTGTGGGTGCATCAATTGTGTCGCACACATACACCTACCACCGCTCCACACTATCTATAGTAAACGGCTTCGGAGTTGTGAATGTGTATACGGGTGTCAACCTTTTCCGCAAATGACAGAAAGAGATTAGCAAAAATCTAAAAGCTAATCTCTTTATAAACACTGTCCCTCTTGAAGAGGGACGAGAACTTTTTTCTTGAAAAAAGTTCGGAGGGAGTTCCAAAATCTATCGTAGAGCAAAAAACATGCGATGAGAAGAGAACTCCTCCGTCTTCAAAAACTCGTTTTTGAATCCACCTCCTCTTCAAGAGGAGGAGTTTATACAATCTTTATTGAATCCGTTGAAAAATAACAAAAATAACTCTCCCTTTTGGATAAGCTAATCTTTGTACACATCTTTTAGCTTTATATCTTTCGCTAATCTCTTTTAAATAAGAAACTTAAAAAAGCTGTCCCTCTTAAAGGGGGACGAGAACTTTTTTCCGAGAAAAAAGTTCGGAGGGGGTTCTTAACCTATCGTACTACAATAAACCTTGCTA
>SUXT01000067.1 GCA_015060835.1 Bacteroidales bacterium | reverse complement strand
GCGGGCTATTTCCAAAAAACAAGAAAGAAAAGATGCCGAAATAGACTCAAAGAAGCCGAAATGAACATCGCAAATATAGAATTATTTTCTAATAAAATTCAAACAGCTTCTTAAAATTCCTTTATCTGTTTTGTCGTTTAGCTATTGCTTTGGTCAGCCAAACATTGAATAATATCCACACTACAATATCCAACAACAATAACAGGTTGGCATTAAGATAGGGAGACATGACAATATTGAGCAATGTAAACAATATTGAAACAGCAATAAGAACAATCATTGTCAAACGTGTAGACATGCCTATAGCCATCAGTTTGTGGTGAATATGTGTCTTGTCGGGCAGGAAAGGATTGTTGCCGCGACGGATTCGTCCCATAAACACTCTCACTACATCGAAACAGGGCAATATAAGCGGTGCAGCTGCCATAACAAGCGGATTGACATCGTTTATTTCCGCTCTGCTGTGCGAGCACAATTTAAGTGCGAAGAAACTGAGCAGAATACCGATTGTCAGCGCACCGGTATCACCCATGAAAATCTTTGTCTGCTTTTCGGCATTTCCGAAGACATTGTAGTAGAAGAACTGCACCACAGCGCCCAAGGCTGAGAATGCAAACACTGCATATACATAATCCCCGAGCATATAGAACATTGTGCCGTAGAAAAGCAGGGCAACTCCGCTGAGTCCGGATGCAAGACCGTCTACACCGTCTATCAGGTTTATTGCATTTATTACAAATACTATAAGAACCAAAGTGAACAGAGAACCGATAATGGGATGTATTTCATTGCAGAATGCCACTCCACAGAAATTCTGCAAATAGACGCCGGAAACGATAAACATCACTGCACACAGTATCTGGACTATAAATTTAGCTCTGTATTTCACTCCCACAAGGTCATCAGCCAAGCCTACAAGATAGAGCATTGTAACTGCACAAATCAAAAATGCCACCTGCTGGATTTCGCCGAGCAATTCATTCAGATAAGTAGTGTTACCAATAGCCAATGTCGCTCCAAGCAAAAGCACCGATGTAAAAAGAATTACGGGAGCGAAAGCCATTCCTCCGAGACGCGGAACCGCTGCGCGGTGAATTTTACGTTCATCGGGAATATCGAACAGTGAATTTCTGAATGCAATCAGAAGAATCTGAGGGATAAGCACACCTGCAAATATTACACTACACAAGAATGCCACAACTAAACAAATACTCCAAAACATAGTTCATATTTTTAGTTAAAACTCAACTCAATATCTCACATAAGCCAATCATTGACAAGGCGATACAAAAAGTAAAAGTATCTCGGCATCTTATTAGAATGTTAGAGAACCAACCTTGTCAACTATGTACAAAAACGAACGAGTAAGATAAAAAAAACAGTTTATAGCGTTACTGCAAACAAAATACTCTTTCGCTAAGCTTGACAAAGGTAGTAATTTTTTGCCAATTATCAGTAATAATATTATAATATTTTTAATTCCGACACCTCTTTATGTTAAATTCAGCTAACATACCTGTTAAAAAATATTAGAGAGGTAAAACAAAAGATACAATCAAACTCCTCCGTCTTCAGAGCAAGCTCTGAATCCACCTCCTCTTATCCAAGAGGAGGAGTTTATATAAATTACTGAACGACAGTGTGCCCCATTGCGAATTCACATTATTTTAATAAGTTCAATTTCGAACACAAGTGTCGAAAAGCCGGGAATAGGGCCGCTCGCACGTTTGCCGTACCCAAGTTCCTGCGGAATATACACCACCCACTTGTCGCCCTCGTGCATAGAGAGCAAAGCCATGCGGAAGCCCTCGATAAGCTCCCCCACCCTGAAAGCCTCAGGATAACCACGGTCAAAGGAGTTGTCAAACACGCGTCCATCGACAAGCGAACCTTTGTAGTGAACTGTAACCACACTGTTGACTTTAGGAAGAGTAGAACCGCTACCCTCAGCGAGCACACGATAAAGCACACCCTTTCCAAGTTCCTTCACAGAAGCATCATTTCTCAATTCTGCCAAAAACTGCTCATTTCTGAGCCTGTACTCATTTTTTCCTTTCATAGTCAAACACAATGTTTATATACAACTTCTAAATCTATTCCACCCCTCGTCTGCGCAATACCACGTAAAGAATCACCGGGGCACCCATCAGTGGAGTAACAGCTGCAAGCGGAATAATTCCACTCTCTCCCGGCAGATGGCATACAAGGTTGCACAGGAGGGTAACCGCGCCACCGGCAAACATAGTAACCGGCATCAACTGACGATGATTGCCTGTCCTGAGAAACAATCGGGCAATATGCGGCACAGCAAGTCCCACAAAAGAGACAGGGCCGCAATAGGCCGTAACAGCCGCCGTCAACAGTCCCGTAAGCAGCAACAGCACTCCGCGCGCTCTGCGCGTATTTACCCCAAGATTCTCGGCATACACAGCGCCAAGCATAAGAGCATTCAGTTGCTTGGACATTAGCAACGAACACACAAGCGGCACACATATAATGAGAGCAAACAGAGGAAGCTGCCCAAGCGACACACCGCCGAAGCTGCCCATGCCCCAAATAAGATAGGAGTGCACCCCCTCGGCTGTTGCAAAATAGTTGAGTAAAGAGATTACGGAAGAGGTAAGATAACTCAATGCCATTCCTGCAATAAGCAGAAAAATATTCCCTCTGAGCAGAGTCGACAACACAAGAATAACAGCAATAATCGCAAGAGCACCTGCAAAAGCACCCGACAACACAGCAAGATAACCACCGACAGACATTTCGCCCGCCGCAAAACTTCCATGCAGCAACAGCATCACTACAGCAACTCCCAATCCCGCTCCACTATTGATGCCGAACACCTCCGGCCCGGCAAGAGGGTTATTGAAGAGCGTCTGCAACATCAATCCTGCCACCGACAATGCCGCACCGCACAGCAGAGCAGTTACAGCCTGTGGCAGTCTCGAATGAAGCACAATCATGCTAATAGTCCCGCTGACACCATCATCACCCATCAGTGCTGCAAACACCTCCGAGGCAGGGATTTCCACAGAGCCCCAAAAGATATTGGCAGCAAACAGCAACGACATCAAAACCGCCAACAGCACAGACGACATGATTCTTCTACTCCTGCAATTTCTCATAATATCTTAAATTATACCCTATAGCCATCTCGGGATGCAGCAAAGCCACAAGTTCCCGAAGCAAAATATCAGGCCTGAATGGAGTCTCCTCATAAAAACGCCTTTTACCAACATTGCAAGCATACACACGACGTTCGCGAAAAGGGCGCAACATCCTGTTTCCCACAAAATTGGTTGCAAGCGAAGCGTAGTTCATATCCTCCTCGGCACCATACTTTATAAGCCACACATCTGCACTGTCGGCACGTGCGAGCACCGTTTCGAACGACATTGGCACAGCGCCACTACCCTTAACATCCGCAAAAAGATAATCGGCTCCCGCATCGCGATAAAGCTGCCCCATGGTGCTACCGCCCGCCGGCACATACCATGCAGAACCAGTCATCTGCTCACACAAAAGTTTAGGCCTATGCATACAAGAATCGGCAGCCGCCTTTATTCTCTCATAACTCTCGCAAACAGCAGCAAAGAGCGAATCGGCCTTGCATCCCACCCCCAACAACCTGCCATAGAAACGCATCCACTCGGCACAACCCAGTGGCGACGACTCCATATAATCGGCACATTCAATAAGCGGCAGGCCCACCCTTTCGAGCTTACCGTAACCACCATTCTTGAAAGGAACCACCCACGCAGCATTTGGCGAGAGCTGCACCACCCTTTCGAGGTTTACATCCACTGACGCGCCGCAATCTATAATCCTTCCATCCTCAATACCCTCTGTAATCTCTTCCACAGACATATATCGGGCATCGCACACACCGCTGACAGCATCCACACAACCCAACATCACAAAAAGCTCGGCATGGAGCGTGGCAAAAACCAACTGATTTTCCACAGGAGTGCGCAGAAGCGTTACACCTGCCGGAGGGGCGATATCCGCACTATCCTTATGCCTGAGCATATACCTATGCAACATCCTGCCATCCTGCCACGGATTTTTTATATTCACAAGAGTGTATCCGTCGCAATCGATTATCTGCAACAGCGAGGAGTGCTCAAGGGCAATAGTATCGCCGGCGACACCCTCATCACCACTGCCCACCGATGGAGCCGCACAAGAGAGCATCGCCAACAATAGCAATGTATATGTCGTAAATCTATAATACATTATCAATTACGGAAACGGGCGCCGGAAGTATAATATCCCACATCGAACAGCGAGCGTTGCACACCCTCGACATCATACACACGCATGGTGCCAAGAACACCATACACTGCATAACCAATGAAAATATCACCCGTTTCAGGATTTATATCCAACGAATAGATATCAGTCAACTTCTCTGCCGGAATAACCTGAGAAACCTCACCGGTGGTTACATCCAAACGGAAAAGAGGCGAATAGTCGTATCCGTATGTCGCATAATTATAGGTAGCATTTGCAAAGTAAACAAAATTCTCGTAAGCAGCAACCATCGAAGCATCGTAAAGTGCAGTCAGCGTGCCATTCTCTACATCAACCTCGCACAATTTCGACGGGATGTCGCTATAATTACCGGAATCGATAATATATACTGCACCTGCACAAACTTCACTTTCGGAGTAAGGATTGCATACACCCTGCGTGATTCGCTTGGTAACTTTCATGGAGTCTGTGTCGATGATGGCAACATCGGGTACGCCGCCACCGTAACCGCCGTAATTGGAATTGTTGACAACCAACGAGCCATCGACATAACTTATACCCTCAGGGTAGCTGCCCGAATAGACACGTGTAAGCGAATCGCCACTTGCTGCATCATAAACATACACATAACCATCGTGGTTGGTAACATACACTCTCTCGCCATCGGTGGCAAGGTAACGGGGACATGCATTTTCGGCAGCATAAATATGCTTGCGTATGCGTTTGCCACTCTCGTCGAGCACCTCCAACTTCTGCGAAACGCTTACCGTAACGAACAATCTGTTACCTACCCACAGAAGATCCTGAGCAACATCGCCAAGAAGTTCCTTGTTTGCAACAGAGAATACATCACTGCCACATTCTGGAGAAGATGCATAACCGGTCGCAAAATCATACACCTGCAAAGAGGCGTCGTTGCCGTTCCAGTTTCCCTGATTTACAATATAGCAACTGCCCGAATTTGACGATGAAGAACCTCCGCCGCCATTATCATCATCATTACTACACGAAGCGAAAAAAAAGATTCCTAAAACAGCAAACAAGAGAATTTTAAATTTTCCATTCATATTCATTCAAGTTAAAAGGTTAATATCGCTGATAACATATAGTTACGCCCCGGCATAGGATAGTAACGTATAATCTCATAATTATTGTCGAAGATATTTTTTGCCTCAGCTCTCAGGAGCAATGCACCGCTGCGCAATCCTATGCGCCGCGCCACCCAAAAAGAGTGGTCGCCGTAAGCATCAATCTCATTGGACTGTATATTCTGCGGCAGATGATAGCGCGAACCGCTCCACACAAGAGAATATCCAAAATCGGCAAATGCAGTAGAGAGCGACAGGTCGGCCGACCCTGAATGCAGAGGAGTATAGACAATCCTGTTACCCTTAAGTACGGAGCCGGGAGTATCATCAACCGCATGCATATAGCTGTACGAAGCAGAAAGGCGCAATTTTGTATCACCACCAACCGCAAACGAGGAGTTCAGATTAACATCCGCACCGGTGGTCTCCACGCGCCCCACATTACTCATTTTCCATACAAAAACACCGGGAACAGCCACTATCTTATCCTCTATAAAACCTCGATAGGCATCCACAGAGAGTGTAAAATCCTCGCACCATCGGCCGAAAGAGGAGGAATACGCAGCCCCGATGTTATATTGCCGTGTCTTTTCGGGATTGAGTTTAAAATTTCCGACCTCACGATAATAGAGGTCGTTGAAGGTAGGCAAGCGGAAAATACTCTTATACGAAGCACGCAGACAGAAATTCTCGCCGCCAAACGGGTAGAAAGAGAGAGCCACAGAAGGCGAAAAGCGACGACGGTCGGGAGCTACATCCCCCGAAGGAGCACTCTCCGTAACAAAAGTATGCAACAGAGAGGCAGTCGCACAGAAAAGGCCTTTGCAGTATCTTGCACTCGCGGCACTAAGCAGTGTCAACCTTTCGGGCTCCGATGGCATCGACACATGGTTATTCGTCGTGTGCAAAGTGTTGTAGAAAGCATCTTCGCTCAATGAAAGAGAAAGACCTTTTGCCCACGACGGCGACCACATAAAAACAGAAGAAAAGTCCCACTCGCGCTGACGGTAGCGGTTAACGGACACGGAGCCGGCAAGCGGCTCGCGATGGCGGTCGTAAGTACTGTTGCCTTTGAGCGAAAATTTCATTTTCAGTTCATCGCAACATATATATTCATAAAAAATCTGCGCAAAAAGATTATACCCTTCAAGGTTGTCGCTCGTCATAGGATTATCGACAATAACCGCACCGGGAAGCTCTCTGTCGCTACCATATCCGTATAACTTCATCCTCAGCAGATGCGCTGCGGAAGGTTGCCACGAAGCATTTATCTCACCTCTCAATTCCCCGATTGCCGAATTGCGACGGCGGCCATCAATCTTCAGGAATCCATTGTTCACACTATAATCATAATCGCCGTCCGACGCACCATATTCACCGAAGGCCGACACTGCCCAACCGCCGGATAGCGAACGGCTATAAGCCACGCTACCCCTGTAAGTATCGAACGAGCCATAGCGCATCGTAGCACGAAAATCCCCCTCGGTACTGCCCGCCACCACTCCTGTTGTCTCCAAAGATACCACACCCGCAGCCGCAAGCATTCTTGCACTCCTATAAATATCGTCTCCCTGCCCTATCACAAGTTCCACACCCGAAAGGTTTTCAGTGGAATAGCGCCCCAAGTCGACCTGCCCACTCTGGCAGTCGCCCACCGCAACACCATCGTAAAATACAGCTGTATGCTGCGCACCAAGCCCGCGGATGCCAACAGTTTTAAGACCACCAATGCCACCATAATCCTTTACCGTAACACCGCTCATATGCTTCAGCGCATCACCCACATCGGTAACACCCAAACGCACAAGGTCGCTCGACGAAAGACGCTGCAATGGCGAAGAACTTTCTACAGCACCACGCACAGCACTCCCGCTCACCAACAGTGAGTCGAGTAAACGGGTGTCAACCTCCTGTGCTACGGCAGGACGGAGAGATGCTAAAAGCCATGCTACAGCAAGGACAATCACGCGAATCAATCGCATAAAACAAAAAAAATGATAAAATAAATACCTGCCCGGTTCCTTTCCTCGAGGACAAATGGGCGTTAACTCGTCTTGCAGGTCTTCTGGCTTGCTCTGTCCATCCGCCTTCCCGCCATTAAAGGCAGTGGCAACAGATTGGATGGACTGTAATAAAGAGCTTACAGCAGCGGGACTGCACAGGATTCACACCTGTTTCCCTTTTAATCCGCACTCTCGGAACGAGAGCTTCCGCGGAACAAGACTTGGCAAAGATAGTGAAAGGCGAGCGAAGAAAAAAGCAAATTCACTTGTTTTTTTATTCCGAGCCGCATCCTATCTTATATTATTAGTGTCCGGTAAATTTTTATTCTGCTTATGTTTTGAACTCCTCCGTCTTCAAAAATGAGTTTTTGAATCCACCTCCTCTTCAAGAGGAGGAATGTAAATTCCTGAAAATTACTAATGTATTATATTCTCCCTCTTGAAGAGGGAGTGCCCGCAGGGCGAGGGAGTTCCAATCATTGACTTAAATTTGTCTTAATAAAAAAATGGGGCTTGTAGTTACTTAAATATTGAATTTTAAACGACTTAAATACGTTTACCGGACACTAATAATCTTATATAAAGATAGCTTTTATCTGCGACTGCCTATACAAATACCAAACAAAAAAATCTCCCCGCGGGGAGATTTTTTTGTTTGGTGTATAAAATATCAATCAAGCGAATAGGGCTTGCGATACTCATAGTGGAGCTTGCTGTTGGCCTCCTTGTCGTCGTTCATGAATTTCTGCACGATGGGGTTCCACACAAGAGGACGGTTAAGTTCGTATGCAATATTACCGAGAGTACACATTGTACAAGAGCTGTGTCCCACCTCGATAGGTACACTCGGATCGCGACGTGAACGTACACTGTCTATGAAGCTCTGGTAGTGAGGAACATTTGTCTCGTACATCTTCTGCTCGTCGACCTTAGTAGGCATAAATTCAGGAGAAGAGGCAAGGAACTTACCACGACCTACGATAATCCAACCATTCTCGCCATAAACCTTCACAGCCTGACCGTGACCGAAGTTCATCTGAGCAACCTCAATGCCATTGTCATATCTGAATGTGAGACAATCATAGGGACTTGCCGAGGGAGGAAGAATCTCCGAAGGTCCCCAACCGTCCTTACCTATGCACCACTGTGCCACGTCGAACATATGAGCACCCCAGTCGGTGGTAAATCCGCCACCCATGCCCTGATACCAACGCCATGCACCCCAGCACTCATCGTGTCCTGCCTCGCTGAGCAGCGGGTTCAGCTGATGGTTATAATAGAACTTCTCCGACAACGGGCCGAGCCACAAATCCCAATCCAATCCCGCGGGAACCTCCTGCTTGGGAAGGTCGTAGGGCTTGGGACCGTCGCCTACATATGACTTAATCAAAGAGACCTTACCCAAACGGCCCTCGCGTACAACATTGGCTGCATGGATAAACTCCTTCATTGAGCGCTGCATGCTGCCCACCTGAAGAATAATGTTATTCTCGCGAACAGCCTTTATAAGCTGCTGTCCTTCGTAGATGGTAAAAGTTACAGGCTTTTCAAGATAAATATCCTTACCTGCACGGCAAGCAGCAATAGCCATCAGAGCATGCTGGTGGTCAGGGGTAGCAATCACAACAGCGTCAATATCCTTGCGTGCGAGCAACTCCTCGTAGCGGATATACATTGTGAGCTTGTTCTTTATCTTTTTCTCGGCATAGTATTTGTTGACACGCTGCTCGAAACGGTTACGCTTGATGTCGTATACATCGCAAGCGGCAACGATGCGCACACCGGGAATGGTGATAAAACCGTTCATCAAATAGATTGCCTGCTGACCAAGACCGATAAAACCGATGTTGATGTTGTCGTTGGCACTACCCTTCTTGCCTGCTTTTGCAGCGGGAACCATAGCCTCAACTGCCGAAGGAACCATCATAGCAGATGCTCCAAGTGCAGAAAAACGCAAAAAATTTCTTCTTGAAATGCTCATAGTTATAACATTTTAATGTGTTTAAGTAAAATTCAAAACGGATGAAGCCTGCAACAATCGTTGCATAACGCAGCAACCATTTGCAGGCCATCCGCGAATATACGAACAAACATTCAAAACACAAACAAACATTCAATTAAAATACAGTTTGAAAACAACAAATCAAGCGAAACAAAAATATTTCAAAAAAAATCAGCCAAAATGTTGCACATATAAAAAAATCGCCATACCTTTGCAGAGCAAAACGAAAATGGCGCTTTCGTCTAGCGGCTAGGACACATGCCTCTCACGCATGGAACACGGGTTCGATTCCCGTAGGCGCTACCACAGCGAGGAAATAACATTTCCTCGCTCTTTCTTTTTCCGCCCATTCTACACAAAATCAATCCCACGGGCAACATGATAAATATACAATCTATACTATACCTTATTTATATAGTATTGAATTTTTAAACACTCCTCATTCACTCCGCCACTGCAAACATATCATTTTTACACCAAAAAACAACAAAACATCAACATTGTGCAAGCAATAAACAGTAAAAGCAAACAATATGCCACTCCTATGCATATTCACTAAATTTAGTTGCGAGCAACCATTATATGCAAAATATAAGCATAATTATACATAAATGTAAATTTTTTAGTGTTTTTGCATAAAAATCACTCATAAATTTGCATCATATCCGAAATAATTATTAACTTTGCGGCGAACAATAAGAAAAACAAAAGTTAAACGTAGAAGAAAATATGAAAGTTGAAACAACATTGGAGAAGCTCCAGCAGCGTTATCCCAACGAGCCCGAATATTTTCAGGCAGTAGAAGAAGTATTGCGTACAATCGAAGAGGAGTATAACAAACACCCTGAATTTGAGGCTTGCAACCTTATTGAGCGTCTTTGCATCCCCGACAGAATATTGCAATTCCGTGTAACATGGATAGACGACAAAGGTAACGTACAGACAAACCTCGGCTACCGTGTACAGCACAACAACGCTATCGGTCCATATAAAGGCGGTATCCGCTTCCACCCCTCAGTAAACACAAAAATCCTTAAGTTCCTCGCATTCGAGCAGACATTCAAGAATGCTCTTACAACACTTCCCATGGGTGGTGCAAAGGGTGGTTCTGACTTCGACCCCAAAGGCAAGAGCGAAGGCGAAGTAATGCGTTTCTGCCAGGCATTCGTTACAGAGTTGTGGCGCAACATTGGTCCTGACATGGATGTACCCGCAGGCGACATAGGCGTAGGCGGCCGCGAAGTAGGCTACATGTTCGGTATGTACAAGAAACTCACACGCGAGTTCAACGGTGTATTCACAGGTAAAGGTCTCGACTTCGGTGGTTCACTCATCCGTCCCGAGGCTACAGGATACGGCAACATCTACTTCCTTCAGGAGATGTTGAAGACCAGAGGTTTGGACATCAAGGGCAAGGTATGCCTTGTTTCAGGTTCAGGAAACGTTGCGCAGTATACAGTAGAGAAAGTTATCGAGCTCGGCGGTAAAGTTGTTACCATGAGCGACTCTAACGGTTACATCTACGACGAGGACGGTATCACACGCGAGAAGCTCGACTTTATCATGGAGCTCAAGAACGTACGTCGCGGCCGCATCAAGGAGTATGCCGACAAGTATGGTTGCAAATATGTTGCAGACGCTAAGCCCTGGGGCGAGAAAGGCGACATCGCACTCCCCTCTGCTACACAGAACGAAATCAACGGCGAACACGCGAAGATGCTTGTTGCAAATGGTGTAATCGCAGTATCAGAAGGCGCAAACATGCCCTCTACACCCGAGGCTGTTGAAACATTCCAGGCTGCTGGTCTGCTTTATGCACCCGGTAAGGCCTCAAACGCAGGCGGTGTATCAGTATCAGGTCTTGAGATGTCACAGAATGCGGCTCACATCAACTGGAGCGCTGAGAAGGTAGACGAAAAGCTCAAGGAAATCATGAAGAACATCCACTCATCATGCGTAAAATACGGTACACGCGAGGATGGCTACATCGACTACGTAAAAGGTGCAAACGTTGCAGGCTTCCTCAAAGTGGCACGCGCAATGATGGCACAGGGTATCGTATAATAGCGAGCATCTGCATACAAACAATAAAATATTTGCCCGGCAACAGTCGGGCAAATATTTTTATCCCCGCTTTTCATTTGCATATTTGATAAAAATTAACGAATATTGCATAAGAAAAAAACCAAAGGAGCATGAAAGACCTATACAAAGGCTGGCAATGGATACCCACACTCTACTTTGCCGAAGGCCTACCCTACTTTGCCGTAACAGCAATATCCGTCATACTATATAAAAGCATGGGGCTGAGCAACAGCGACATAGCACTATACACCAGTTGGTTCTACCTGCCGTGGGTAATAAAGCCATTCTGGAGTCCAATAGTGGATATGTTCTCTACCCGACGCAAATGGATTATAGCCACACAGCTTATCATGGGCGCAGCGCTTGCATCGATAGCCTTCACTATACCGCTTGCCTCGTACCTGCAGTGGACCATCTGCCTATTCTGGCTGATTGCTTTCAGTTCTGCCACTCACGACATTGCAGCCGACGGATTCTACATGCTCGGACTCGACCAAGAGGGACAGTCATTCTTTGCAGGCATACGAAGTACCTTCTACCGCATAGCAACCATCTTCGGACAAGGAGTACTCATATACTTCGCCGGAAAATTGGAAACACTCACCGGCAATGTAGCGCTGTCGTGGAGCATAACATTCGGCATACTCTGCGTGATACTTACATTCACAGGCATATACCACAGCCGCATGCTCCCCATCCCACAGAGCGATACCCCACGCAGAATACAAAGCATAAGCGAGATTTTCAGTGGATTCAAAAATATAATTTTCACCTTCTTCAAAAAGCCGGGAATAATCCCCGCGCTGCTCTTCATGCTGCTATTCCGTTTGCCCGAAGCACAGTTGGTAAAACTCATAAACCCATTCCTCATGGATGCAAAAGCCGATGGCGGCCTTGCCATGAGCATAGAACAGATAGGAATCACCTACGGTACAATAGGCGTAATAGGACTTATCATAGGCGGAATATTGGGTGGAATATGCATTTCGCGTGGCGGACTCAAAAAATGGTTGTGGTCTATGGTCATGGCAATATCCATCCCCGACCTTGTATATGTCTACCTCAGCTACGCACAACCCGACAGTCTGCCGGTCATCAACAGTTGCATATTCATAGAACAGCTGGGCTACGGATTCGGATTCACAGCATATATGCTATACCTTATATATTTTGCACAAGGCGAATACCCCACTGCACACTACGCAATATCAACAGCATTCATGGCATTGGGTATGATGTTGCCGGGAATGATTTCGGGATACATCCAGGAGAGTCTCGGCTACTTCAACTTCTTCGTTTGGGTGATAATATGTTGCGCAGCAACCTTTATCGTATCAGCCATGCTGAAGATAGACCCTACATTCGGCAAAAAACAATAAACCACACAACATGATACTAATATCAGACAGCGGCTCTACAAAAACAGACTGGGCGCTTATAGAAAACAAAGAGATAATAGCCCAAATAACCACACAGGGGCTCAATCCCACACAACAGTCTTCGGATTCAATAACAAAAATACTGAAAGAAGAGCTTTTACCACAGCTTGACGGAAAAACTCCGCACACCATACACTTCTATGGCGCAGGTTGCGCATACGAAGAGGCGAACAACCGTATGAGAAAATCCCTGTCGGAGACATTCCCCGGCAGCGCAATAGAGATCAATAGCGACCTGCTTGCCGCCGCACGTGCACTCTGCGGCCACAACGAAGGAATAGCCTGCATATTGGGTACCGGCTCAAACTCCTGCCACTACGACGGCAAGGCGATAACAGACAACATCCCCCCTTTGGGCTTCATATTGGGCGACGAAGGAAGCGGCGCCACTCTTGGACGCACCCTTATCAACAGCTGCCTCAAAAGACACCTGCCACAAGAGCTCAGTGAAAAATTCCTGCAAGAATACGACCTTAACATGGCAAAGATTCTCGAAAAGGTATACCACGAGCCCATGCCGGGAAGATTCCTCGCAAGCCTCACACCCTTCCTCTACGAGCATCGCAAGCATCCCGAAATTCACAATATGCTGATAAAATGCTTTAAGGAGTTCTTCATCAACAACTCAATGGCCTACCGCCGTTCGTGGTTGCCGATACACATAGTCGGCAGCATAGGAGTATGGTTCGAAGAAGAGATAAAGGAGGCAGCCGAAAGCCTTGCACTCTCAATAGGCAACATAGTGAAAAGCCCAATGAAAGGACTTATCGAATACCACATAGAAGGAACGATAAATTAGTATTATTGTTGCCCGGTAAATTTTTATCCTGCTTATGTTTTGAACTCCTCCGTCTTCAAAAACTGTGTTTTTGAATCCACCTCCTCTTCAAGAGGAGGAATGTAAATTCTTGAAAATCATTCTCCCTCTTGAAGCTAATCTTTGGACACATTTATTTTAAATCAATATTTACTAAATTTCTAAATATCAACAAAATAGCTTACTAAAAAAGTTCCTGCCCTTAAAGGGGAGGTGGATTCAATCGCGTCGCGATTGAAGACGGAGGGGTTTTCCTCGCGTAGCAAGGTTTATTGTAGTACGATAGGTTAAGAACCCCCTCCGAACTTTTTTCTCGGAAAAAAGTTCTCGTCCCCCTTTAAGAGGGACAGCTTTTTTAAGTTTCTCATTTAAAAGAGATTAGCAAGGATGTAACAGCTAAAAGATGTGTCCAAAGATTAGCTCTTGAAGAGGGAGTGCCCGCAGGGCGAGGGAGTTCCAATCATTGACTTAAATTTGTCATAATAAAGAATTGGGGCTTGTAGTTACTTAAATATTGAATTTTAAACGACTTAAATACGTTTACCGGACAGCAATAAATTATAATCAAAAAAAAATCGCCTTTGTTCATGCAATCAAATGCCGAAACAAAGGCGAATTTTTCAGAACCGTTATATATTATTAGTGTCCGGTAAATTTTTATCCTGCTTATGTTTTGAACTCCTCCGTCTTCAAAAACAAGTTTTTGAATCCACCTCCTCTTCAAGAGGAGGAATGTAAATTCTTGAAAATCATTCTCCCTCTTGAAGCTAATCTTTGGACACATTTATTTTAAATCAATATTTACTAAATTTCTAAATATAAACAAAATAGCTTACTAAAAAAGTTCCTGCCCTTAAAGGGGAGGTGGATTCAATCGCGTCGCGATTGAAGACGGAGGGGTTTTCCTCGCGTAGCAAGGTTTATTGTAGTACGATAGGTTAAGAACCC
>SUXT01000158.1 GCA_015060835.1 Bacteroidales bacterium | reverse complement strand
AGAGGAGGAGTTTAAACAAACACTATAAACAATAATATAATATGTTTACACATTATATAAAAATGGCTTTTCGCCAGCTGCTGAAATACAAGTTCCACACAATTGTGTCGGCACTCTGTATGGCGGTTGGACTCACGATAAACGGCTACTTGGGCACTGTCGTGAAATTCCAATTCGGCGGAATGAATCATATAGAACTTTTCAAAAAGAATAAGAACGAAGGATACCGCAGAGGAACTAATGGTATCACAGGCAGCGAATACCGACAGATTGCCGAGAGGAAAATCGAAGGGTTGCAGGGCCTTCATGCACAGGGAGGAAATACCGAATATCTGTGGGCATACTGCGACAATGTGGAGGAACTTTACGAGGTTAGTGCGGAGGGAGTTTCGCCCGATTTTTTCAGGCACTACTACGACCCGCGAGGTTCGCTGTTGGTTGAGGGGAACGACTCCATCGCCGACAACGAGATTATCATAACCGAGCAGCTGGCGCGTAAGATGTTCGACACAGAAAGCCCCATTGGTAAAAGCCTTACGCTGTTGAAAGACACAGTGGAGAAAAGCCGCGAGGTTTTCTACGCGAACAAGAGCTTTCGCATTGCGGGCGTATGCAAGATTATCGCCCCCGGTGCAGGCAACGAGTGCTACATATATGCCCCCATTGCCGACAAGGACAGATGCGCATTCATAAGAGCCTGCCCAAAAAGCGGCTATTCGACAAGCGATATTCAGAGGAGCATCGACGGCACAGTGTGGATGGGCGCGGACGATGGTGCTCCGTTCGAAATTGAGGCAAGTGACTACAACAAGTCCGACCCCGGATTTTGGTTGATAATGTTGGCGCTTGGAGCATTCTCGCTGCTGATATTTATCACCGGACTCATAAATTTCATGAAGTTCATGATACAGATGTTCTACTCGCGTCAGCGCGAACTTGCCCTGCGCAAGTGTCTCGGCTCGAACAACCGCGGCCTTTACATGCTGTTGGCATGCGAGGTTTTTATAATGCTCACTGCGTCGTTCCTGCTGTCGTGCATTATAACCGAACTGTCTTTGCTGTACCTCGATTATATGAATCTGGATTTTGTCGAAGCAATACCTTTGGATGCGGTACTCGCCACGCAGTTGCAGACGAGCGTCATTGCGTTTGCCATTGCTCTGATGGTGATATTCCTACCCATACTCAGACTGCGCAGAGCGAGTATGAGAGGCAGCCTGATGCGCCGCCGTCAGGGGACTGCGGTACGCAATTTCATGGTGGGATTGCAGTTTCTTGTAGCCATCATCTGCTTCGGATTCTTGGGAGTAACGCTGAAGTTGGAGTTTGCCGAGCGCGGACGACACGAAGATAGAATGTCCGCCGACGAACTTGACAGGATTTTCATTCTCGACAAATGGGAGAAGAACTGGGAGGATATAAGACCGTTGCTCGAAAAACTGCCTGTCGTGGAAAATTTCACCGCTGTGGAATATGAGACCGAGCGCCGTCTCTCTTTTAATTACCAAAGAATATATGTGAACGGCGACTCGATTTATGCCTACATAATTGCCTACGGTGGCACGCCCAATTACTTTGAATTTTTCAATATCCCTATGGATGGCAAGATAGTTCCAGCCGATGCCGACAACTATGTTTATATAGACAAGAAACTGCACCGCACCCTTATCGAACGTGGCAACTACGATGGTACATTGGAGCTTTCCGGCGGCCGCAAAGTGAGCGTGGCAGGAGTAGCCGACCATGAATTTACATTCGACGGACAGTTTGTCTTTGCCGACTATGCAGGCAAAGTTCCGTTCAGCGGTTCTATGTTGTTTGTAAACAACAGCAATTTGCAGAAATTCTACTACCGCATAAAGGACGGGGTGTCGATGGAGGAGGCGCGTAACGCATTCAAGGAGGTATATTATAAATTCCAGCCTCGAACATTCGATGTTATTGTTCCTACACTCAAAGAAGCGATGGACGAGCTTAGCGCAGCCAACAGAATGTTCAAGCACATGGCATACATCATGGCATTCATAAGCCTGCTTGTTGTGGTGCTGAGCATCTACTCGACAATTTCGTTGGATGCCACCACCAAACAGAAAGAGATTGCCATCAGAAAGATAAACGGCGCCCGCAAGGGTGATATTCTCAGACGGTTCGTTGCTCCGTATGTGGTTACATTCACTGTTACATTTCTTGCAAGTTATCCATTGATGGCAAGCTTCTATTGGAAAAATGCAGGATTATATTCAAGCGCAATGAGCGTGGAGTTTATCGTAATCTACGGTGTGGGCTTGTTCTTCGGAATATTGGCTCTGCTTGCGATTATCACATGGTACAGGATAAGGATGATTATGTCTGTCAATCCTGCCGAGGTTATTCGCAGGGAGTAATGCGATATGTTTCAAAAAAAGATAGAGGTTGCATGTTGTGCGACCTCTATCTTTTTTAATGATTATCAAATATATTACCTAAAATGCAACGTTGCATTGCAATGTCGGTGGATAATGTCGGTGGAAATAAGTAACTTGAAAAGTTGTCCCACTTTAAGCTAATCTTTGGACACATCTTTCAGTTTTTATATTTTGCTAATCTCTTCAAAATAAGAAACTTAAAAAAGCTGTCCCTCTTAA
>SUXT01000066.1 GCA_015060835.1 Bacteroidales bacterium | reverse complement strand
TGCTTTCACTCGCTTTGCAATTTGTGAACAAGTTCACATTGCGCTCGCTTAATCGCAACTTTCGGCATCTTTTCTTTCTTATTTTTTGGAAATAGCCCGCTATTCCCTGCAAAATGCGAAAGAAAATCTACTCAAAATAGCTCTCAAATAATTCCGAAAGATAGTGCAAACGAGCGCAATGTAAGCTTGCTTACAATTGCAATGCGAGTGCAGCCTATCTTATTAAAATAAAATTCAAACAGCTTCTAAAAGGTTTTGCTAACTTTGCAACCAACTAAAAACCACTTTATATGAAAAAACTATTACTTTCGACACTGGCAACATTGCTATGCTGTGCCCTTGCATGGGGACAGTATGTTGAACCCGAACCCGGAAAAGTCTACCGCATTCTCAATGCCGGAAGAGGCTATCACTGCATGGCTGCCAACTACAAGACTAACATCATCGAGACCATGACGAAGAGCGACAACGCCTACGACCAGATGTGGATTCTCGAAAAAGCAGGCAGCAACAGCGTCTACATCAAGAACGGACTCACCGGCAAGTACATACAGTATGCCACACAGATGTCCGAACTCTTCAGAATGGCAGACACGCCCAAGGAGTTCTTCATCAAGAACCACGCGAAGGACAAGAAATTCTACAACATCTTCACATCGTCCAACGGAACACGTTGCTTCCACGCAAGCCCATCGAGCCAGTTGGTAGTATGGACTCCGTCTGCAACAGAGCCCGAATCTTCGGAATGGGTATTCGAGGATGCAGGCGTAAGCATCGATGTACTTACCGAACAGCAGGAAATCTTCTACGGCAAGCAGCAGATAATCAACAACGCCGAGAAGTACAACGGCGTGCTTTCCGAGATTTTCACCGACCGCTCGTGCAGCGAGCTTAAGGCAGAGTACGCAGCCATGAGCGACAGCGAGCTCCTTGAGGCCGTAAAAGAGCTGCCCGAAGATATGCAGAACATGGCACTGAAGATAAAGAACAGCACATGGGGCAAGCGCGAGAAGGAGTTCCGTGTGAGAGAGTACAAGGCATACTCCGACGCCGACAAGTGGTACAAGAAACTACAGACCAACCAATATTCAAGGCTCAACAACCCCACCGGCATCTACGCCAACGGACACGAACTTATCTATGTGTTCGTTGAGGGCGAAATAAAGGATGGGGCATTCCTCGGACTCGAAGAGGTGCTCAGCACAAACACAAGCGGCACGCTCGACACACTAAAGGTGGGTCTCAACATCATCCCTGTAAGTTTCAACAACTCCACCCTCTTCGTGCGCTACGATGTAAACACACACGACAGCGGCAAGGTGCTCGCCGACTACCCCAACATAAAGATTCACATTGAGAACGGTATCGTAAACGGCTTCTTCGAGAAGGGCGTGCACACCGATGAGGACTGGCGCGACATCACACGCAACCTTGCCACTCACCCCGTGATTCAGGTAAAGGGCGACCGCAACATCTACCACATGGAGAGACAGTGGATAACAGCAAGCAACTGCTGCCGGGAGACCATCACCGACGCCATCAACTGGTGGGACGACATGCTCAGATGGGACCACGAACTGATGGGATGGGACAAAGGAATATACGGAGTAACATTCAACAACCTCCACTGCGCCATCACACTCGACGACGACAAGACCTACATGGCATCTACCGCATACCGCACACAGTATCATGTAAAGCAGATATACAAGATACTCAACTACAACAACCTGATGTCAAACCACGACAACGTGTGGGGACCCGGTCATGAGGTGGGCCACTTCAATCAGGCATCGATAGAGGTTATGGGTACAAGCGAAATCAGTGCCAACTTCTACGCAAACTATACAATGTATAAGATGGGTAAATATATGTCGCGCGGCGACACTCTCGGCATACTCTTCAACGACTTTGCCGAGGAGAAGGCTTGGCCCACCATCTTGGGAGAGGTAAAAATGAGAATGTGGTGGCAGCTCTACCTCTACTTCCACATGGCAGGCAACGACACTGAGTTCTACCCAAAATTGTTTACACTGCTGCGCGAGGACGGCATCGACCCCTCACCCACCCATGTGCAGGGTAGCAAGGACATCCTTCACTTTGCCGAAAAGTGTTGCGAAGCAGCAAACATGGACCTCACAAACTTCTTTAAAGTATGGGGATTCTTCCATCCCATGAAGCAACTTGTCGGTAAGGAATACACCAGCAAAGACCTCACCATAACACAGGATATGCTCGACAAGACACTCAAAAAGATGGCATCCTACAGCCGCAAGGCTCCCGCTATCGAGTTTATCGAGGACCGCATAGAACCCATCGCAAGAACCGATGGCGGCAGCGGCAACAAGATAAAGAGTTCTCACTCAGTAGGCCAGTGCGGCGATGTGGGACAATACACATACTACAACCGCGAGACCGCACCCGAAGCCATCGGATACAGCTACACAAAGGTAGGCAAGAGCATCATCATAGAGAAAGGCACAGGCGCGGTAGGTTTCAAGGTCTACAACGGCAAGGGCGAGTACAAGGCCTTGTCAAACAAGTACAAGTTCACCATCCCCGAAGAGCTTGCTACCGACCCCTGTCTTAAGATTGTTGCAGCCGAAGGCGACGGCGACGAAGTGGTTCTCAAACCCTATGCCGAGACAGGCGAAAGCGCACAGAAAGAGGCCCTCAAATACGCCCTCAAAGTAACCGACCACTATGTGAAGAACACCGACAAAAACGGCACAAAGGTGGGAAGCTACCGCCCGAGCAAGATGGTGCGTCTCAACCAGTTGAAAGATTCGGCACAGGCAGCCATCAACAACGACGACCAGAGCGCACACACCTTTGGCGAGTACCTTACTCTCATCGATGAGGAGTTGGAGAATATATACAAATCCAATGCTTTGATAAAGATCAATCCCCTCGACTTCTACACAATCATCCCCAAGAGCAATACCACAACATCGCTCAGCGCATCGACATCGGGACTTAAATCCGAGAAGGGCGGCAACTCGCAGAACAGCAAGAAGTGGGCATTTGAGACAGAGGACGACAGCCTCTACTGCATCAAGAGCAAGAACGGCATCTACATCGCAAGCATGCCCGGTGGCGACCCTGCAACCACCACTACAAGTGCAACCAATGCAGCCAAGTTCCGCATCGTATCGCTGGAGAACGGCTACCACTACATGGAGCTCGACAATGTTCACGGCTCCTGCATAGGATACAACAGCGACAACAGCATCGAAGGCAAGGCATACACATCGCAAGACAGCTGGTGGATTATCAGAAGAGTCGAGGATAACCAGACAGCCCACGACACCAAACTGCTGACAGATGCCATTGCAGCAGCAGACAGCATAATATCCGATGTTTTGGACGCCAACAACTTGCCAACGGCAACTATGTCTTCAACGAGGGAGTAATTGCAAAGAGCGACAACCTCACCGACCTTGTCAAGAGACTCATAGCAGAGAACGGCATCGCAGCGAGCATACTCTCTACCGAGAACATCGAGGACTATGCTTCGGCAGCAGAGAAACTTCAGACTGCAACAGAAGCAGTCGTCGCTGCATACGCAATAATACCCCGTTACCCGTCGGCAGACATCAGCAACGGCATCACATGGTACTACTTGCAGTATAACGAGAGCGACAAGTACCTCAGCGTTGAGCGTTCGACAAAAAGATACCTCAACTACATTATGCACACCGAAACATCCATCGAAGAGGCAGACGACTACATGCTGTGGGCATTCATCCCCACCGGCAATGCCAACGAATACTACATATTCAATGCCGGCAGCGGTTGCGCCATCTTCGGCACTTCAAACATCGAGGCTATGGGTGGAGACGAGGCACAGCCCTACACTCTCTCGCTCGACACTGCCAAATTGGCATTTACCATCGGCAACGGCAGCAGCTACATCTTCGGAACAGGCACCTACCCCAAACTTAACGCAAAAGCAAACTATTACCGTCTTGTGGAGGCATTCAAGAGCGACATCGCCCTCCTTGCATCAACCAACGGCGACAGCTACGGCAGAATAGTTTATGGCAAGCCCGCGACCGATGAGAGCAACATTTATGTTGGCGGGGCAACTACAACTTCGTATGTCGACCTCAGAGCAACAGCCAATGCTGCTCTCATAATAGAGAAGAGCAAAGAGCAGTCAGGTGCAAGCAACACCATCTACTACACAAGCCTCGACGCCGAAAGTGCCGCAGCAGCCGGAAGCAACGTAGTGGATAAGAACGGTGTGTGCAAGGCTATGAACATCAACAACCAATCGTTATATTACATCCCCGAAAGCTTCACAGCCACAGAAATCACCTACACCGACGATAATACTGAAGGCGAGGACATAAGAGCCATCATGCTGCCGTTCGTACCCACAAACAAGGTAACAACCGCAATGCCCGCCACATTCGGCAAAGTGGACGATGTTAATACCCTCACATTGGCATACACCGAATTTGCAAAGAACACCCCCATGTTCGCTGTTGCCAACGGAGAGAGCATCATCGCCACCGCTTCGAATGTAACAATTGAGACAAGCAGCAAAGAGAGTTTCTCTACCGACTACCTTGTCGCATCGTATATGGGAACAGACTACAAGATTAGCACCTACATCAAAGGCAGCAACGACAAGTACAACAAGGCTACACAGGCCGGCACAATGGCACCGTTCGAAATCAACATCAAGGCATTGCCCGGTTCAAGCAACAGCGCCACAACATTCAAGCTCTACTACGACGCTTCGACAGGCATCGAAGAGATTGAAGCCGAGGAGACAGCAAATACCATCTACGACCTCACCGGCCGCAAAATTGAGAAGATAACCGCTCCCGGCATCTACATTGTCAACAATAAGAAGGTAATCGTAAAAGAGGTAAAATAACCCCACCCCCTGAACATTAACCGCGGTTTCTATATACCGGACAAGGAGGCCCGCTGTTATCCTTGAACAAGCAATGCCCTATCGACAAGTCATGTTTGTCATCAGCATGCTATTTACCGCATTTCTTGCAGACATCGGCAAGTTTTAAGCATCAGACCTGTCGTCTTGCCCGTCTTTTTGCTTCAAATAAGCTCGCAAGCATTCCACACTACGAGACGTTCGATAGAGATGGTAACTTGCTCAAAAAATGCTTAAAGTTCGATACCCCCGAACTATTTTCCCTGCAACGGAAAATGCTGAAAACTTACAGAACTTATCCGAATAACAAAAAAATAACTATTTTTGCAACATTGAAGAAAACATTACTATGAACGTTTTAAAAAGATTAACAGAACTGATTCGCGAAGTTGCAGATACAGATACACATATCGACACTGATGCAGCAGAACGCTCCATAAGAAACAATGTGGAATTCAAGGGGCCAAATGCATGGATTCTTGCTATTGCAATTATTATTGCATCTGTGGGTCTGAATGTAAATTCTACCCCCGTCATCATTGGAGCCATGCTTATATCTCCCCTCATGGGCCCAATATTCGGCCTGGGTCTTGGACTTGGAATAAACGACATCGGCCTTTTGAAATATTCGGGCAAGAACCTTCTTGTCATGGTCTCAATCAGCCTCATCGTCTCATTGCTTTACTTTGCAATCACACCGCTGAGTCTCAGTAACCCTACAGAGCTACTTGCGAGGACAAGCCCCACTATATTTGATGTGATGATTGCCCTGTTCGGAGGCTTTGCCGGCATCTTCGAACAGTGCAGGAAAGAAAAGGGAACTGTATTCTCAGGGGTAGCCATTGCAACTGCACTGATGCCACCGCTGTGTACAGCCGGATACGGATTGGCGTCAGGTAACTTCATAGCATTCCTCGGCGCGCTCTATCTGTTCTGTATCAATTGCCTATTCATCACAATGTCTACATATATTCTCGTACGGTATTTCGGTTTCAAGAAAACAGAATATACAGACCAAGGATTTGGACTGAAGACACAGAAGATGACAACTCTTCTGATTATTGTATTTCTGATACCGAGCATTTGGTCGGCCGTTGTACTGGTCAAGCAGAATAATTTCGACAAGAAGGTTTCAAGGTTTATTGAAGCACACCGTTCGATTGGAAACAGCTTTATATACGACTACCAAATTGACCATAAGGATGGCTCTGTACTCAAAATCTTCATGACAGGAGAAACCCTAAACGATAGCGGAAGGAACAATCTATATGTGTATGCCAAAGAGCACGGTATCAGTGAAGAGCAAATAATAATAAAGGAATACATCACTCACAACCGGCAGGGCAGCGAGGAAACATTCAAGGGTGTATATGAAAGGCTGGATTCTAAAATAGAACAATATGAGTCAACCATCGGGCACTTGAGAAATGAACTCAATGCTGCGAAAAAAGAAGAATTGCCATATACGCAGATAGCTGATGAGATTGCGGCCATATACCCCGAAATAAAGCACCTATATGTTGGGCAAGGTGCCCATGTAGCCATTGACAGCCACAAGGTATCACCTAGTATCATTATCAAGGTGAATACAGATACATTGATGAGCATGGCCACACTTGAACAATTCAAAAACTGGGTTAAGGCTAGACTACAGTCCGCCTACATAGAGGTATATAATGCGGCGATAAACTAACATTGCCGTTATATGGCTTCTAAATCTTCATCGATATCCTCCCAATGTATGCCGTAATCATCAAGTATAATTGGCACGCTGTTCCGGTGTAGCCCATTTCAAACGCTGATAATCTGCAATAATTTCACAGGGAATATTGTGAATTTTGCTTTTGCATATCCTTTAACCACATGACTATATATGTATAGGTTCATGGTCAGTAGTATATGACATAAGAAGCTGTTTAAATTTTATTGCAAACATAGGTAATTAAAATATCACCCACAGATGTTTAAGTGTTGGAATTATCACCCAGAATAAAAATTCACAAAGGAAGCAGTAAACCTTAATACATTTTATCTTGTTCATTCTTTTGAAATTCAAAAAATGCAACATTATGAAAAAAGTATTTATCCTAACACTTCTCCTGAGTGGGATTATTACCGGCAGCGCACAGGCGCAGAACTATTCAGGTTCAACCGACAGTTCGGCTCCAATCGTCTACATTACCGAAAATGTCTACGAACAGCCCGACATTATCGCAGTATTCAACAACACCCACAGCGGCTACTTCCGCGATCCTAAGGCACCACGCTTCATCTTCGTTGACCAACAGGGCAGATGGGGACTCGGTATCGGCGGATATGTGCAGACAAAAGCCGAGTACGACTTTGGCGGCATAGTCGACAATGTGGACTTCCTGCCATCATCCATTGCCACCGGCAACCAAGCATCGAGCCGCTACCAGATGGACGCATCAACCTCGCTGATATTCCTAAAACTGGTGGGACGCAGCGCATGGCTGGGCGACTTCACCGTGTACACGGCGGGAACATGGCGCGGCAGCGGCAACACCTTCAAACTGCACAATGCCTACATGAAGTTCAAATACATGACCATCGGTTACAACACAGGTAACTTTATGGACGAAGCAGCCGTACCATTCACCCTCGACTATGCAGGTCCCAGCGGAATGGTATTCTACCGCACTGTGCAGGCTGCATTCCACTACGGATTCGACTGGGGACTCTCGATGGGAATCGCATTCGAGTCGCCCGATGTCAAAGGCACAAGCAACGAATTTGCCAAAGTAGGCAAACAACGTATGCCCAACATCCCCGTATACTTCAAATACTCATGGGCAGACAACAACCACGTGCGCTTAAGTGGAATTTTGAGAGACCTATCGTACGACGATCTCATCAGCGGCAATAACCGACAGAAACTCGCATGGGGTGCGCAGGCCACCACGCTGATGACCTTCGGCAAACTGCAACTGCGCGGACAGTACAGCATAGGCGAAGGCATAGGCTCGCTCTTCAACGACATCTCCAATGTAGGCGTAGACATTGCCCCCAACCCCAACCTTCCCGGCAAGATGATGATGATGCTTACCGACGGATGGTATGCAGGCGCACAGTTCAATTTCACACCAAAATTATTTGCATCGGCAACATACAGCCAATCATCTGTCCGCTCACGCAACGGATACGGCTCGGCCAACCCCGACAACTACAAGCGCGGACAATATGTAGCAGCAAATATGTGCTACAACTTCACCGATAATCTGCAATTGGGCATTGAATATCTGCACGGATGGCGTGTCGACTACGAAGGAGACACGAACAATGCCAATCGAGTTAACCTCTCGGCACAATTCAATTTCTAAAGGGAAGATACATGATAAGAAGCTGTTTGAATTTTCTTGAAAAATAATTCTATATTTGCGATGTTAATTTCGGTTTATTTGAGTCTATTTCGGCATCTTTTCTTTCTTATTTTTTGGAAATAGCCCGCTATTCCCTGCAAAATGCGAAAGAAAATCTACTCGAAATACCTCTCAAATAATTCCAAAATAAAATTCAAACAGCTTCTAAAAGTCAAGTCTGAAAACAAAAATATTTAATTTTCGTTTGTAGGTCTTGACTTTTTTTTTAACTTCGCAAACGGAAAATTATATTGCGGCAAAGGAACTTTTCCGCAAAAACATTAAAATAATAACATGAAATATATCGGAGCTCATGTTTCGGCAAGCGGCGGAGTGGAAAACGCCCCCAAGAATGCCATTGCAATCGGGGCAAACGCCTTTGCCCTCTTCACCAAGAACCAGCGCCAATGGGTATCTGCCCCATTGAGCGAGAAAAGTATATCACTCTTCAAACAACGATGCAGCGAGGGGGGATTCGACCCACGCTACATACTTCCCCACGACAGCTACCTTATAAACCTCGGTAACCCCGACGAAGAGGCACTGCAAAAATCGCGTGCAGCTTTCCTCGACGAAATGCAGCGATGCGAGCAGTTGGGTCTCTGTATGCTCAATTTCCATCCCGGCAGCCATCTAAAGAAAATATCAGTCGAAGAGTGTCTCGACAAAATTGCCGAAAGCATAAACCTTGCCCTCGCACAGACCGGCGGAGTAACGGCTGTAATAGAAAACACCGCCGGACAGGGCAGCAACGTAGGTAACCGTTTCGAAGAGATACGCTACATAATAGACAAGGTAGACGACAAGAGCCGCGTGGGAGTCTGCATAGACACCTGCCACACATACTCTGCCGGATACGACATTGTGGGCGCATACGACGAGGTATTCGAAGAATTCGACAGAGTGATAGGCTTCGACTATCTGCGGGGCATACACCTGAACGACAGCAAAAAGGCACTCGCCTCACGCGTTGACCGACACGACTCGGTAGGCGACGGCACATTGGGAACAGAATTCTTCAAGCGATTCATGAACGATGCCCGCTTCGACAACATCCCCATCATCCTCGAAACACCAGATGAGGAGCGATGGAGAGACGAGATTGCACTTTTGCGCAGCTACATTATATAAGAAGCTATTGTAACATTTTTGTAACAATTTTGCAACAAACAAGTAATTGAAACTTATTTACTTTGTAACATCATTACAAGAAGCTGCAAAAACAGACAGACGAAAAACACAATAAATATATATTATGGAAATAGCTTATCTATTAATCGTAATTTTCCTGTTCACGCTTGCCACTATAGACCTTACGGTAGGTGTAAGCAACGACGCAGTAAACTTCCTTAGTTCCGCAGTAGGCAGCAAGGCCGCCAAACTGAAACACATTCTGCTTGTAGCAGCACTCGGTATCTTTATCGGAGCCTCATTCAGCAGCGGCATGATGGACATTGCCCGACACGGCATCTTCAACCCCGACTTTTTCTATTTCAGAGAGGTAATGTGCATATTCCTCGCCGTGGTAATCAGCGATGTATTCCTGCTCGACCTCTTCAACTCACTCGGTCTTCCCACCTCCACCACCGTGTCGATGGTATTCGAACTTTTGGGAGCATCATTCATTGTATCACTTATAAAAATATCCACAGGCAACTTCCCGGTAGTAGAAGGCATGGATGGAGTAATGCCCACGATAGCCAACCTGCTTAACTCCGACAAGGCGCTGACGATGATAATCTCCATCTTCCTCTCGGTGGCAATAGCATTCCTGTTCGGTCTTATAGTGCAGTGGATTTCACGTATAATCTTCACATTCCACTTCCGCAAGAACGTAGGATACAAGATAGGCATCTTCGGAGGAATTGCAGTAACATCAATCCTCTACTTCATGCTCATCAAAGGCCTTAAAGGCTCGTCGCTTGTAACCCCTGAAATAATGCAGTGGATAAACAGCAACACATTCATGTTGCTCCTCGGCGCGTTTGCATTCTTCACAGTGCTGATGCAACTGCTCCACTGGATGAAGTTCAATGTATTCAAGATAATCGTACTCATCGGTACATTCTCGCTCGCTATGGCATTCGCCGGCAACGACCTTGTAAACTTCATCGGAGTAACCCTCGCAGGCTTCTCCTCATTCCTCGACTTCACCGCAAATGCCGGCGGACTGAGCGCCGACCAGTTTGTAATGAACTCACTGTCGGAGTCAGCAAAGACCTCACCCCTCTTCCTCATAGCAGCAGGCACCATAATGGTGATAGCCCTCTACACAAGCAAGAAGGCAAAAAAGGTGTTGCAGACCTCGATAGACCTCACCAGCCAGCATAACGAAGAGAACGAAATGTTCGGTTCATCCTCCATAGCCCGCAACATCGTACGCTCAACGACAAACATGATAGACGGCATAGCACGCAAAGTACCCCAAAATGTAAAAGACTGGGTAAACAGCCGCTTCCGCCCGTTGGAAGACCACACCGAGGTTGTAGCATTCGACCTTGTACGTGCATCAGTCAATCTGGTACTTGCAGGCCTGCTCATCGCCGTAGGAACTTCTCTCAAGCTCCCCCTCTCCACCACATACGTAGCCTTCATGGTAGGCATGGGGTCATCACTCGCCGACCGCGCATGGAGCCGCGAGAGCGCCGTATACCGCGTAACAGGTGTAGTATCCGTAGTAGGCGGATGGTTCGTAACAGCAGGTGCAGCATTCCTCATCGCCTCATTGGTAGCATCAATCATGTACTTTGGCGGACAGATAGCAATGTTCATAATGATAGCCCTCGTTATCTACCTGCTCATACACAGCCACATCAGATACAACAAGAAACAACAGCAAGTAAAGGTTGACGAGAAGATGGAAATCATCCTCAAATCTCAGTCGAAAGAAGAGGTTTGGGAAGCACTGAAGGGCCACTCATCAGAGACACTCAACAACGTAGCTGCTTTCTCGGCAGAGACATACAAGACAATCTTCGAAGCATTTGCCAAAGAAGAGTTGCGTCCCTTGAAGAACTCGCTGATGAAAATAGTGGTAGAGAAAAACATGCTAAAGAAAATGCGCCGCAGCGAAACACAAGGTTTCCAGCGCATGGACAGCACACTCGCCCTCGAACGCACCACATGGTACCACCTCTGCACCAGCAGTTGCCAGCAGATGCTCAACACACTGATACGCATCGCAGAGCCCATGAAAGAGCACACCGACAACAGCTTCACCCCGCTCTCTGAGGCCTACATCGAGGAGTTCTCACCCTACTGCCGCGACATCTACCACGTGCTCAACGACATTTCGCAGATGATACGCGACAACAACTACTCAAATTCCGAAGCAGTGTCGCAACGTGCAAAAGACATCAAGCACAAGCTTGCAACCCTGCGCAAAGAACAGACAATAAGACTCCACCAAAAGACCGGAAGTCTAAAGATGGATTTTGTCTACCTCAACCTCATACAGGAATCACACGAAATACTCAGCGAAGTGCGCAACCTGCTCCGAGGCAGCATAAAATTCTTCGCACAATACCAACCCGAAGAAAAATAAATTTCTAAAATTGTTTCAGTCGCCAAAGCGGCCGAAACAATTTTCATTACATATCCTTAAAACAATATGAGCAGAATACTTGTCGTAGATGACGAAACCGATGTATGCGAGATACTCAAATTCAACCTTGAGATCAACGGATACGAAGTAGACACAGCTGGTTCCGCAGAAGAAGCAATGCAGATGAATCTCGCCACGTACGACCTCTTCCTGCTCGACGTAATGATGTATAAAGTCAGCGGCTTCACCCTCGCATCGCACCTGCGCAAGCAACAAGAGACAGCCCACACCCCCATCATCTTCGTAACCGCAAAAGACAGCGAGAACGACACCTTGACAGGCTTCAACCTCGGCGCCGACGACTACATACGCAAACCCTTCAGAATAAATGAAGTTATAATGCGCGTAAAAGCCGTACTGCGCCGCACGGCAGAGAGACGCCCCATCGCCACAACAGAAACCACATTCCGCAACCTCACACTCAACCCCGACACCAAACGCGCAACAATAGACAACAACGACCTCTCGCTCACAAAAAAAGAATTCGAACTGCTCTACACCCTGTTGAGCACACCCGGCAAAGTCTACTCCCGCGAAGAGCTCCTGAAACAAATATGGCCCGACGATGCAAACATCCTCGAACGCAGCGTCGACGTAAACATAGCCCGCATGCGCAAGAAACTCCGCGAATACGCGCCGCACATCGTCTCCCGCAGTGGCTACGGGTACTGTTTCGACGAGACAGCAACAGAGTAATATCCCATAAAAACAGTTTTCACGAATGCACCTCACAAAATCGCAACTGCTCATAGGAACACTCCTGCTGTTCCTGTTGCTCTCATGCACCTTCATGGTCTATCAGTACAACCACGAGGAGCACCTCCACACCACCTCCCTGCAGAACGAACTGCAAAGCATAAACGAACGCATATATGCCATACTCGAATTCAAATACAACAACACCTATAGCAACAACTGCGCAGCGGAGATAAAAGAGATACAGCAGGACTACCCCGACATCCCATTGCGAATATCCATCATCTCCACCGGCGACGGCACCCTGCTCTACGACACCTCAGACGACGCTCCCATCGGCGACAACCACCTCACGCGCCCCGAAATTGCAGAAGCCCTTGCCACCGGCGTCGGATACGACAAACGCAGCAGCACACTCACCCCGGAGAAGGACAACCTCTACAGCGCCACCTATAACAAAAATACCGACTATATAATCCGCAGCGCCGCCCCCTACAACACGAGGAACAGCGGCATCTACCATGCCAACCACAGTCTGCTGATATTCGAAATAACCATCACACTACTCTTCACCATCTTCATCTACCTCATGCTCATGCGCATGAAAGCCACCCAGACAGCCACCGAAAAACTGCTCGCCCACCTGAGAATATCCCAGGAAGGCCTCGCCATATACAACAAGAACCGTCGCCTTATACTCGCCAACAAACACTTCAGCAAATATGCCGACCTCATCTCCTCGAAATACCTCAGCGACAGCTCCGAAATAATCTACACCCCCGAACTCTACAACGTGCGTATGTTCCTCGACAAGAACGAAACCCCCAAAAATGCCAACGAAACCATCTTCGCCGACAAGATAGAAAAGGACAGCCGTACCTACACCATACAATGCGTACGCTTCAAAGACGACAGTTTCGAAATATCCATCACCGACACCACACAAAGCGAAGCACAATTCCGTCTGAAACAGCAACTCACACAAAACATAGCACACGAATTCAAGACCCCCGTATGCACCATACAGGGCTATATTGAAACAATCCTCGACAACTACCCCGAAAAAATCAGCGAAGAGCAGACAAAGCACTTCCTCCAACGTTGCTACACCCAAAGCAACCGCCTCAACAACCTCG
Organism: Bacteroidales bacterium; assembly: GCA_015060835.1. Classification (GTDB taxonomy): domain Bacteria; phylum Bacteroidota; class Bacteroidia; order Bacteroidales; family Bacteroidaceae; genus HGM04593. Next base: position 1,115 of record SUXT01000066.1, on the reverse strand, counting down.
TGCAGGACATGTCGCAATTGATGGAGATAAGCGCAAACTCACAATACATAGAAAAGGAACAACTGAATCTCAGCAGCATAATAAAAAACCTGTTACAAGAAGCCACCGGCAAACTCGAAGAGCTGCAAATAACCGTCAACAATACCCTGCCCGACTACCTGCCCATAAACGGTAACTCAACGATGCTCCACTCCATCTTCCGCAATCTCCTCGACAACACCATATCCTACAGCGGCGGAAAATGCCAAATAGACCTCAACTGCTACCGCACAGACGAAGAATACTACTACATCAGTTTCTCCGACACCGGCGCAGGCATCCCCACCGAGCACCTCAACCGCATCTTCGAACGCTTCTACCGCGTAGACAAAGGCCGCAGCCGCAAACTCGGTGGCACCGGACTCGGTCTCGCAATAGTAAAAAACGCCATAATACTGCACGGCGGAACAATCTCAGCCCGACAAAACAAAGGCGGCGGTCTGGAATTTGTATTTACGCTCCGCAGATGATACATTGAAAATCAACGACAAAAGAAAAGCACTCAAAAAAATATCAAAAAAGTATCGAAAATATTTGCACAGCAAAAATAAATGCACTACCTTTGCATCGTCAAACAAAAACAACACCGTTTGACAGACATATAAAAACATTGGAGAGGTGGCAGAGTGGTCGATTGCACCGGTCTTGAAAACCGACGTACCGAGAGGTACCGGGGGTTCGAATCCCTCTCTCTCCGCAAGAAGAGGAAGCTGTTAAGCTTCCTTTTTTTGTTTGAGCAGGGATGAGAACCCCAGATTGGGGGTTCGTAATCGACGAAGTCGCTTGCCTAAGCAAGAATCCCTCTCTCTCCGCAAAAAGAAAAGCAGACAGAAACTCAAATTTATTTGAAGGTTTGTCTGCTTTTTCTTTTTGCAAGGATGCCCGCGGCAGCGCAAGGGATGGACAAAGTCAATCCCTCTCTCCCTCTCTGCAGCAAAGGGTGTAAATCAAATTATTACTGTCCGCTAAACATGATAATTTTCTCTCAACTCCTTGAAAAAGAGGAGTTGAGAGAACTTTTATTTTGGACAAGCCCCCTCTATGAATTTAATGTCTCTTCCGGTGGTGGTTCGGCA
>SUXT01000065.1 GCA_015060835.1 Bacteroidales bacterium | reverse complement strand
GCTTTGGATTTCTCCGAAGTTCTTTTGCGCTCGTTGGAAATAAAAGCAAACTTTTATTCACTCGCTTAAGCGAACTTTTGGCTTTATTTTTGCATCTTTTTTATATTTGCTCGGTTGCGATGCCCGCATCGCGCCCTTACAAACATCAAAAATCTACTAAAAATTATTGCTGTCCGGTAAATTCAAAAACAAGGTAAACAATTCTCCCTCTTGGATAAGAGGGAGTACCCGAACGGGGGAGGAGTTTGAATAAAAACACAAGCAATAGTTTCAAACTCCTCCGTCTTCAAACGCTTTTGCGTATGAATCCACCTCCTCTTATCCAAGAGGAGGAGTTTAAATCATTGCACTCAAATTTGTATCAAAAAAGGAATAGGGGCTTATACAAACTTAAATATCGAATTTTAAAGTATTGGTGTCCGGTAAATTTTTATTATGCTTATGTTTTGAACTCCTCCGTCTTCAAAAACGAGTTTTTGAATCCACCTCCTCTTCAAGAGGAGGAATGTAAATTACTGAAATTCAACAATGTACAACATTCTCCCTCTTGAAGAGGGAGTGCCCGCAGGGCGAGGGAGTTCCAATCATTGACTTAACTTTGTCTTAATAAAGAATGGGGGCTTGTAGCTACTTAAACATCGAATTTTAAACGACTTAAATACGTTTACCGGACACCAATAATTTAAAAGAGATTAGCAAAGGTATAAAAGCTAAAAGATGTGTCCAAAGATTAGCTTATCCAAGATGGAGAGTTTTTTTCTGTTCAATAGTTTGCATAAGCTCCTCCTCTTGGATAAGAGGAGGTGGATTCTGAGCTTGCTCTGAAGACGGAGGAGTTTGATTGCATGCGTATTCATTCCAACTTAGAAGGCTTTAATCATGTTGTAATACACCCGAATTTCACCCCAAAATGCAGTATTTTACCCCAAATATAGGCTTTTTACCATCTATTTGCACATTCTTCTACATTTTGTGCATTGTTCGCATTCCTCTAAAGTACCTTTGCACCGAACATAAAAAAATGGTTATGTACTACTTTATAGAAACATTTGAAAATACAGTAAAGAACTGTTGGAATATGCCTGCGCTCAACGACTATCGCAGCGAAGTAATAACATACGGCGAACTTGCAGCCCGAATAGAGAAGATGCACCTTGTATGGAAGGCTGCGGGGCTCAAGAGTGGTGATAAAATCTCGCTCAATGCAAGGAGCAGCAGCAATTGGGCCACCACATTCATGGCGGTAACATCGGGCGGCTATGTGTCGTGTCAGATATTCAACGGTTTTACTCCTGCCGATACTCAGACAATGGTGAACCATTCGGATACGAAGATACTTTTCACCGAAAAGGTTATCTTCGACGGAATGAATTTCGAAGAGATGCAGCAACTTGTGGCTGTCATCGACATGAAGGATATGACTCTTCTTGCGAGTCGAGGTAATTTTGCTGACATATATATGCAGGCAGACAAACTTTTTGACGAGGCGCACCCCGGCGGGTGGAGTGCCGATGCAGTCTCTTACCCTCGTCGCAGTATGGACGAACTTTGCTGCATAAACTATACATCCGGCTCAACGGGTACACCTAAGGGAGTGATGCTTACTGTGGAAAATATCAGCAGCAATGTCGACCTTATTCCCCGATATTTCCCTTACAGAAGGGGCGATAATTACCTTAGCATCCTGCCCTTTGCGCATATCTTCGGAATGTTGTACGATATGACTGCTTGTCTCTGTTGGGGTATGCACCTGACAGTGCTTTGCTTGCCTCCTGCTCCTTCAATATTGAAAGATGCTTTGCAGGCGGTGACTCCCTCTACTGTTATGATGGTACCGCTTGTCCTCAAGAAGATCGTGGAATTTGTAACGGCTGAGATTCTGGCTGAAAACAGAGAGTATGCGCTCGAAAGCAAGGAGTTCTATGCAGCCATGCGCGAGAGGATAATGAAATATCTTGGCGGCAAGGTAGAGATTATAGTTACCGGAGGTGCGGCATTGCCCGAAAAACTGGAAAATATGCTCATCGAAAAGCTTGCACTCCCGCTCGTTACAGGCTACGGAATGACAGAGTGTGCGCCCACAATCACATTGGGCCGCTTGGGACATTATAAACTGAAGTCCTGCGGTGTGCTTGTCGATTGTATGCAGATAAAGATAGAGTCGCCCGACGCGCATAATGTTGTCGGCGAAGTGCTTGTGAAGGGTAGTAATACATTTGTTGGTTACTATAAGAATCCTGCGGCTGACAAGGATGTATTTACCGACGATGGATGGTTCCGTACCGGCGACCTTGGTACCATTGACGAGGATAACAACCTCTTCCTTGTGGGACGCAATAAAAGTATGCTCCTCGGAAGCAACGGCGAGAATGTCTATCCCGAGGAGATTGAGGTCAAGTTGAATGTGTTGCCCTATGTTGCCGAATCGCTGATTGTGCAGCGTGGTGAGAGGTTTGTGGCGCTTGTCGTTCCCAACGGCGACCAACTTACTGCCGATAATCTTCAGGCTGAGGAACTGAAGAGAATAATGGACGAGAATATCTCAATACTGAATGCCACACTGCCTGCATTCTCGCAAATATCGGGTTACGAACTGTGTGAAGAGCCGTTTGCAAAGACACCTAAAGGAAGCATCAAGAGATTCAGATATTTATAGAACCACCCTATAGAATCTCCCTGAAGAGAATGGTTCGTGGTTGTATTGTAAAAGATGCAACCACGAACTTTATTTGGCGCAAGTTCGAAATAGACAACTCTCCCTCTTGGCTAAGCTAATCTTTGGACACATTTATTTTAAATCAATATTTGCTATATTTCTAAATATCAACAAAATAGCTTACTAAAAAAAGTTCCTGCCCTTAAAGGGGAGGTGGATTCAATCGCGATTAGCGATTGAAGACGGAGGGGTTTTCCTCGCGTAGTACGGTTTATTGCAATACGTTAGGTTAAGAACCCCCTCCGAACTTTTTTCTCGGAAAAAAGAGGAAGACCTCACATGCGTTCGGCACTCCTTCTATATAACAAAATGCTAAACCGCTGTGCTATAGAGTTTTTCGTTAAGCATATTCAATGTTCTTTTTTGTTATTTTCTATTCATTTTGAGGCGCGGCAATTCGGAATTTTGGGAATATAAATATTCCGTCGTCGCAAGCAACGCTCCATTCCGCGTTACCCCCCTTTAAGAGGGACAGCTTTTTTAAGTTTCTTATTTAAAAGAGATTAGCAAAGGTATAAAAGCTAAAAGATGTGTCCAAAGATTAGTTGGCTAAGAGGGAGTGCCCGAAGGGCGAGGGAGTTTGAATGAATACGCAAGCAAGAAAACACCCCCCCGTCTTTGACTTGCGTTATTTCGCAACCTTGCTCTGTACGCTTTTTGCATACAGAAATATCACAATGAAACTTATCAGCGGAAGAACAAAAGAGATATTCACAGCAGGCATTCCAAAAACCTCCACTCTGTCGATAATCATTGCCTGCAATGGAGGAAGCACCGAACCGCCGAGAATAGCCATTATAAGTCCGGCTGCACCCAATTTTGCCTCTTCTCCCACATCTTCAAGTGCAATGCCGTAAATGGTAGGGAACATCAAAGACATACAGGCCGAAACGGCAACAAGTGAATATAGTCCGTAAATGTTCTGAAAAACTATTGCTCCTATGGTAAAGCAAGCCGCTGCAACGGAAAATATCCCCAACAGCCTGCCTGGATTGATGAATCTGAGCAAATATGTGCAGATGAATCGGCTGCAACAGAAAAGAACCATTGCCGCAATGTTGTAACCCTGCGAAAGAACCTCGGCGCTCTGCTCCTCCATACCTTGTGAGGTAAAAAGCTGCGTACCGTACTGTATGATAAATGTCCAACACATAATCTGTGCACCCACATAGAAGAATTGCGCAATAACACCGTTGCGGTAATTCTTTATCGCAGCCAAACGCTTGATGCTGAGAGAGAAATTGAGTTTCTCCTGTGTACCTTTCTCTGTCGGCATTTTGGTAAATGCAAATAGCGCAAATATTACGAGTATTACGGCACCAATAATCACATACGGTTCCACCAGAATAGAGAGGTCTGCATCGCGGACAGCCTCAAATTCAGCCTCTCCGAGTGTGGCACGCTCCTCGGTGCTCATAGGGTTCAGCCGGTTCTGGATAAAATTCATCGCCACGAACATTCCCGCCAACGAACCGATAGGGTTGAACGACTGGGCAAGATTGAGTCTGCGCGTAGCACTCTCCCTATCGCCCAACGAAAGTATATACGGATTGCAACTTGTCTCCAAAAACGACAATCCGCAGGTAAGTATGAAATAGGCTCCCAGGAAAGGATAATAGCTGCCTGTTTCCATTGCCGGCATGAACAGCAACGAGCCGGCAGCATACAGCGCAAGTCCCGTCATTATTCCCGCCTTGTAAGAGAAACGGCGTATGAACAGTGCCGCAGGAACAGCCATTGCAAAATATCCTCCATAGAAAGCCACCTGCACCAGCGACCCATCAGTAACGCTCATGCGGAATATTTTGGAGAAGGCCTTCACCATAGGGTTGGTAATATCATTCGCAAAGCCCCATAAGGCGAAACAGCTTGTTACAAGAATAAAAGGGAGAATATATTTAATGCTTTTTGCAGCAGATTCGTTTTTCATTTTATAGGCTATTGGTAAATCTCCGCGAAGTTACGATAAATATTTCAAATACAGACTAAATGCAACATTAGTTTGTGATTATACATGTATAGTATATATACAACTTGAAGCAAATATTGCAGAAAAAACAATTTATGTTTATCTTCGCATAAATTTAAAATAAAGAATCCATGAACAGAATATTCTCAAAACTGCTTATCATAGCAGCAATGCTCTCCTTTACAGCCTGTGGCGGTTCCGACGCAGAAAAGAGCGAAAAGGGCGAATTCGGCATACAGCAACTGAATAACGACAGCCCCGACAAAGACCAGTATGTAATGATAGAGACCGATCGCGGCAACATAAAAATTGTCCTCTTCAAGGAGACTCCCCTTCACAGAGCCAACTTTGTAAATCTTGTGAAGAACAAATACTACGACGGACAGCTCTTCTTCAGAGTGATAAAGGAATTTATGATTCAGGCAGGCGACCCGAAGTCGCGTGGTGCAGCTCCTAAGGTTAAGCTCGGCGAAACAGATGTCAGCTACAAGATACCTGCCGAAATAGATGTAACCAAAAGATGGCACAAGTACGGCGCCCTCTCAGCAGCAAGCCTCAACCCTGCCGTAGAATCATCGGGCAGCCACTTCTCCATCATCACAGGTCGCAAGGTCAACGACAAGGTGCTTAACGACCACGAGGATAAGTACAACAAGACACTCCGTCGCAAAATGTATGAGAGCTTGCAGAAACCATACACCGACAAGATAAACAAGCTCTACGAAGAGAGTAAAAAGAACTACAAGAAGAAGCAGGAACTGAACGAAATGATACACTTCTTCACTGAGAAGACCGACTCGGCAATGGCAGGCAAGGAGTTCAAGTACACCCCCGAACAGCGCAAAGGATACATAGAAGAGGGTGGTGCCTTCCACCTTGACGGCTACTTCACAGTCTTCGGGCAAGTGATTGAGGGAATGGATGTTGTAGAAAAAATTTCGCGCGAAAGCTACGATGTCTACAACCGCCCTGTAAAAGATGTTGTAATCAAACGAGTAGTGCTCCTTGACGAATAATATGGAAGTATCGCGTTTCACACTTGATAACGGCCTTCGTCTGGTACACCTGCTCGACGAAAGCACAGAAATGGTGCACGTAAACATCCTCTACGGAGTAGGCGCCAAGAACGAGGACTACGAATATACAGGCCTTGCCCATCTGCTCGAACATCTGATGTTCGGCGGGACAGAACTTTTCCCTTCATTCGACGACCCGTTGGAAGAGGCAGGCGCAGACAGCAACGCATTTACCAACAACGACTTTACCAACTACTACATCTCTCTCCCCCGCATGAATGCAGAACTTGCATTCTGCATGGAGAGCGACCGTATGTGCAACCTTCTGCTTGACGAAGAGAGTGTGGATGTGCAACGTCAGGTGGTGATGGAAGAGTTCAAGCAGAGCTATCTGAACAAGCCTTACGGCGATGTCAACGCAATCATGCGCAAACTGTCGTTCAAGACGCACCCCTACCGCTGGTCTACGATAGGCCGCAAACTGAAACACATCGCTGATGTCCCCGTAGAAGTGGTGCGCGACTTTTATAACCGCCATTATACCCCCGGCAACGCAGTCCTCTCTGTGGTGGGTAACATCAGTTTCGAACAAGCGAAGGAGTGGACGCAAAAATGGTTCGCATCAATCCCCGCCCGCGAATGTGTAAAACGCGAAATATCCATCGAAGCACGTCAGGAGCGTATGCGTCGCAGAAGTGTTACACGCAATGTCCCCGGTAATGCACTCTACATGACATTTCACATGGACAGTTTCACCGGTGCCGGCTATTATGCCGCAGATGTCATTTCCGATATATTTGCAAACGGCTATTCGGGTCGTCTGAACGAGAATCTTGTGAAACGCAAAAAGCTCTTCACACGCATCGATGCCTTTATCACCTGCAATGAACATCCCGGACTCTTCTGGATAGAGTCGCGCCTTGCCGACGGTGTATCCTTTGAGCGTGCCGAGGCTGCAATATGGGAAGAACTCGACAAACTGAAGGAGCGCGAAGTCCCCCGCAGCGAAATGGAAAAGGTGCGCAACAGATTCGAGTCAGACCAGGTCTTCTCCAACAGCAGTGGCGAGACATTGGCAGCCAATCTTGCGCAGGCCGAATGGTATGGCGATGTTTCGCGTGCATGGCGCGAGACAGAACTCTACCGCAAGGTAACCCCCAAAGAGGTGCAAGAGGCAGCGCGCGAACTTTTCCGCAAGGGAAATGCTTCGGTACTTTACTACAAGAAACGTTGAGCGTTGAAGACAATGGAGGTTCTATAAGGATCTCCATTTCTTATGTGTCAATGTCTTTCTGTTACTGCTTCCTCCAGAACATCGGCGTGAGCATCAACAGTACAGCGAAAAATTCGAGACGGCCAACAAGCATCTGGAACGAGCAGAACCACTTAAGCGCTTCGGGCAGAGAATTCATGCTGAACGCCGGTCCATAGTTTCCAAGTGCCGGACCGATGTTACTTGTGCAGGTTACCGACACCCCGTAAGCCTCCATAAATTCCAGTCCGCAGGCTACATTTACTATTACGCCCACCATCACGACACCCACATACAGCACGGTATATGCAAGGATAGCCGATTGTACCGGGGTGGCAATAATCTTGTGGCTCATTCTTACGGGAATAATGGCATTGGGGTGCACTATGCGCTTGAATTCATTGATCATCACTCTGCCAAGAATTGCAACTCTCACGCATTTCATACCTCCGGTAGTAGAGCCTGAACAAGCACCAAGATACATCAGCCCGCTGATGATGAGCCACAGCAGGGGGTGCCACAGCATATAGTCTGCTGTGCAGAAACCGGTAGTGGTTACAGTGGCAACAACCTGAAATAGCGAATCTCTAAATGCTTTCTCTATGCCTATTGCATCGGTCAGCAAAAGTCCCGCTGCGATAGCAATAGTGGAGATAAGTACTATGTTGAAGTAACATTTGAATTCCGAATCGCGCACCAAGTCACCCACTTTTCCTTTAAAAATCGACAGATAGAGAAGCGAAAAATTCGTGCCACCGAGGAACATGAACAGCGTAACGATGTACTCTATCAGCGGCGAATTGTAGGCCCCGATGCTGTCCTGCTTGTTAGAAAAACCTCCTGTGGCAATAGTTGACATGGAGTGGCAGATGGAGTCGAGCAGATTCATTCCTGCGAACTTCAGACATACGGTGTTTATCACTGTAAGCCCAATGTAGATAGTCAGAATCCAACGTGCCGTTACCGAAATTCGCGGGTGGAGTTTACCGTGTATAGGCCCTGTCGCTTCGGCAGCAAACAGGTGTATGTCGCCCATGCCGAATACCGGTAATATGGCGACAGTAAAGAATACAATTCCCAATCCGCCAATCCAATGCGTCATTGACCGCCACAGCAGCAGGCTTGGCGGAAGTTCCTCGATGTTGTCGAGAATGGTAGCTCCGGTGGTAGTAAAGCCCGAAATTGTCTCAAAGAAGGCATTTGATACCGATGGTATGTAGCCGCTTATCAGATAAAGTATTGAACCGAATATAGAGAAGATTATCCATGCGGAGGAGACTACAATATAACCATCCTTGCGCGAAATGTTCCTCTCCTTTCCTCTACCGCAGTACAGCAGCAGAGTGCTGGCTGCAAGTGTGGTTGCTATAGTGTATATATACGCGGGGATTATATGTTCATCGTAATAAACAGACACTCCCAATGCTACAAGCATGAAGAGTGCTTCGATGAGTAGCAATAGTCCGAGTATTCTCGAAATTATCTTGAAGTGAATCATCTCTTAATTCATCTTTTAAAGAATTTTTCCAGTTTTTTCAGCACATTTTCGAGACAGAAGATAATTACATGGTCTCCCGGCTCTATCATGCTGTTACCCGAAACGTTTATACCCTTGCCGTCGCGTATCACACCACCGATATTTGCACCCACCGGCAGTCCGAGGTCTTTCACTGGGCGCTTGGTGATGGACATTCCCTCGTCCACAGGAAATTCGGCAACGACAGCTTCTGTAAACATCAGGCAACGCACGCTCGAAACATCGGTGTTCAGCATCATCTGGAAGATGTTGCTTGCTGCCAGCTTCTTCTTGTTGATTACAGAACCGATGTCCATCTCCTCTGCCATTGATATGTAGTCGATGTTTTCAATCTCGGCAACTGTGCGGTAGACGCCCGAACGCTTGGCTGCGAGGCAGGCAAGAATATTTGTTTCCGAATTGTCGCTCAGGGCAATGAATGCATCTGTGCGGTCGATGCCCTCGCTGCGCAGCAGTTCCGGGTCGCGTGCATCGCCGTTTATTATCATCACACGGTCGTCCACAAGTTCTATGAGCTTGTTACAGCGTGCATAGTCGCTCTCAATTATCTTTATGCTTATGTCTTTGGGTATAAGCTCCGCTGTGCGCACGGCGATGCGGCTTCCTCCCATCATTATCACACTTTTCACCTCGGAGAACTGCTCCTTTCCGCAAATGTCCCTGATGTACGAAATGTGCGATTTTGTGGTCATGAAACAGACAAGGTCGTCGACCTCTATGACATCGTTACCGCGCGGGATGATTGTCTCGTCGCCGCGTTGTATTGCCACAATATGATATGGCATATCCCTCTGCAAATCGCGGAAGGGGATGTTTATTATGGACGAATTTCCTCTTACCTTTACACCTATCATCACAAGTTCGCCGTTGCCGAATTCAAGCATTTGTCTCATCCAGCAATATTTTATGCTTGTGGCAATCTCTTCCGCAGCGAGCTTTTCGGGGTAAATGAGCGAGTTTATTCCCAGCGACTTGAAGAATTCCTTGTGTTTGGGTTGCAGATATTCGTAATTGTCTATTCGGGCAATAGTCTTTTTTGCACCCAAATAGTGGGCGAGTATACAGGAGTTTATATTAGTGCTCTCGTCGGGGGTTACGGCCACAAAAAGGTCGGCATCTCCGGCTCCGGCGCTCTTTAAGTTTCCTATTCTTGTGGGCGAGCCAATCATTGCCTTGAGGTCGAAGAGTGATTCCAGTTTACCTAAACGCTCTTCGCTCTCGTCGAGCAGGACTACATCCTGACTCTCTACGGATAATAACTTTGCAAGGTGTGTGCCTACGGCTCCTGCACCGGCTATTACAATCTTCATAGTGTACCCTTTTTCTGTTTCGTAAAGCTCTGCTTGTCAGTCAGACCTTATATTTGCTTGAATTTCAATATGGCTTCAAGTACGGCCGGGGTGTCCATCTTGCACTCGCGGTAAAGCTCGGCGCTTGCGCCATGTTCTACGAATATATCGGGGATACCCATTGGGTGTATTGCAGGGGTGTATCTGTTCTCGGCCATAAATTCTATTACGGCAGATGCCAGTCCTCCTTTTATAACTCCATCTTCGAGGGTTACAATGTACTTGAATTTGCGGCCTATTTCGTGAAGAAGCTCTGTGTCGATAGGCTTCAGGAAGCGCATATCGTAGTGCGCTACGCTAACTCCCTGCTTTGCAGCCTCGTCTATTGCCCCGGCTACGCTCTTGCCTATAGGGCCTATGGTGACGAGCGCAACATCGTCTCCCTCTCTCAGTCGGCGTCCTTTGCCTACGGGGATGCTTTCGAGCGGGCATTTCCAGTCGGTGAGCATTCCTCGTCCGCGAGGGTATCTGATGACGAATGTGCCCATATCGGGCTGCTGGGCGGTGAACATCATGCGGCGCAGTTCGCATTCATCATAGGGCGATGCGATGGTTATGTCGGGTATGGGGCGCAGATAGGCAAGGTCGAAGGCGCCGTGGTGTGTGGGGCCATCCTCGCCCACTATGCCTGCGCGGTCGAGACAGAGAACCATGTTAACACGCTGCAGTGCTGCATCGTGTATCAGGTTGTCATATCCGCGTTGCATGAACGAGGAGTATATGTTGCAGAAGGGCATTGCTCCGCCTTTGCCCAGTCCTGCCGAGAAGGTTACGGCATGTCCTTCGGCGATACCTACGTCGAAGAATCTTTCGGGCATCTCCTTCATAAGCAGGTTCATGGAGCATCCTGTGGGCATTGCGGGGGTTACGCCCACTACGGCGGGATTCATCTTGGCAAGCTCCACAAGTGTCTCGCCAAATACATCTTGGAAGCGTGGTATACCGCTCTCAGAGATGATTCTCTCGCCTGTCTCTATGTCGAATATGCCGGGCTGGTGCCACGAGGTGGCATCCTTTTCGGCGGGTTCGTAGCCACGGCCCTTCACTGTGTGTATGTGCAGCAGTTTGGGACCTTTCATGTCCTTTATGATGTTGAGGGTGCGTACAAGCTCTATTACGTCGTGCCCGTCAATGGGGCCGAAGTATCTCACCGACATTCCTTCGAATATGTTCTTCTGCTGATAGAGCATTGCTTTGAGTCCGTTGTTGAACCTTGTGAGGCTGGCTGCGCGGTCTTTGTTGAGCAGACCTATCTTTGTGAAGAAATTTGCGGCGCGGTGGCGTATCTTGTTGTAGAGCCTTGATGAGTGCATGGATATGAGCAATTGGCTCATGCCTCCCACGCTCTTGTCGATGGACATATTGTTGTCGTTCAGTATTATGAGCAGGTTGTTGTCGCTTGACGAGGCGTTGTTGAGTCCTTCGTATGCGAGTCCGCCACTCATCGAACCGTCGCCTATTACGGCTATTGTGTGCTCATTCTCCTTACCGTTCATCTTTGCAGATACGGCGAGGCCCAGCGCTGCTGATATTGAGTTTGATGCGTGTCCGCCGATGAATGAGTCATATTCGCTCTCTTCGGGCGCAGGGAAAGGCTTGAGACCTTTGAACTTGCGGTTGGTGTCGAAGCGGTCGCGGCGGCCTGTGAGTATCTTGTGGCCGTATGCCTGATGACCTACGTCCCACACGATTTTATCCTCGGGGGTGTCCATCGTATAGTGCAGTGCCACAGTCAGTTCCACTGCGCCGAGACTCGATGCGAAGTGTCCGGGGTTGTTTGAAAGTGATTCTATGATAAATGCTCTTAACTCCGCGCACACTGCAGGGAGCTTATCTTCAGGAAGCTTCCTCAGGTCTGCGGGTGAGTCTATTTTGCTAAGCAATGGGTATTTTCCGTTTTTGGTCATATTATACCGAATATACTTTGTTGAATATGCAAAAGTAATGAAATAGTGTCAATATAGTGCAAAATGGAGTGTAATATTTTCTTTGTTTTTGTTTTTGGGTTCTTTGTTTGCCGTGTTTTTGAAAATAAATAATTTGTGGCGGCTATATGTTTAAAAGCATATTCGCAGTGATACTGTCAATCCTGTTTTGTGGTACATCACATTCTTTTGCGATAGTCTGCCATTTGGATGCAGCTTCGCAAACCTCGTCGATTATGGATGAAGCCCTCTTTATATTATTTCTTGCTCCACATTCCAGCAGGTCTTTCCTTGTGATATTGTCAAATTTTCCATTTATAGACATTTGATGAGTGGCTGTCCACCCTCCGTTGGGATTGTATGAATAGAGCATGTCGTAGGCAGGGGATAATCTCCAAACCCCATCTTCTCCCATTAAGAAAGATATGTTCTTGGTGTGATCATCCTGATTCCGTATTACCACGTTGAAAACCATTCTTCGGAACATTTCCTGTGCTTGTGGATATGGAAGCCTCAACGCTCGCATCACATTGAACGCTTGTTCGTAGGAGTATGCTCTGTGTAGACGGTAGTCGTAATGGGCAATGCCGCACAATGTCTGCATGTGGATTTTTTTACCGTCTGTACGATCGAAACGTTTTGTGAGAAAATGTGCATAACCATTCTCTTCAATCAATGAACATTCAGACATTTCTATTCCGCACGTTTCAGCTAATTTGTAGAATGAGTATTCAAGCCGTCCGTAATTTCCTGTTTCGCGGAGTCCTGTCGTAGCCGTGACTCCATCCAGTTTTATAATGTAGTGTTCAAATCCATCAGGTACATCAGTTTGCCCGGAACGTACTTCTCCGGTGCTTTTATTGTATGCTATAATAGCTTTTGCGCGCTGACCTCCTGCCGATGTTCCTAAGCGAAGAATTTCGGCGATGGCACTCCTTTTGTCATCGTTTATGTTTACACCGAAACTTTCTTTTTTCAATAAAGCTTCGCTGGCGACATCGACCAATGAGTCAATCTCTATCTTTAAGTTCGGACTGTAGTCATATATTGCTGGCTCAAATTCTAATGCTCCCATGCAGCGCTTGCCTAAAAAACAGAGTGTTTCTACTATATTGCTGCTTGTGCGCCCTGTTAGTGCAAGCCATCTATCGAACAACGCACGACCGTATGTGTCGGGCAGCGAATCGGCCAATAATCCCGGGAGTCCTTTGAATGTCTCTTCTCCAATATTTCTGAAAGAGTATACGCGGCCGGGTATCACCGGCATCATCAGTGGAGCGGGTTCCAATCCTCTGCCTATGAATTTTTTTTCATATTCAAATTGTACAATGTTATTCCGGCCGTCCCAACGGAAAATGCCAATTGTCTCTCCATAAAGTTTTACTTTTGCTACATCTACCATTCCGATTCCTCCTTTTTGTCGTTATTTAATTTGCCGCTGGCCCGTTTGCGAATCTTTTTCTTTGCCGAGTTGACAAGGTCATAATATTCGCTTGGAGTTAATTGCTCTTCCTCAATCAATGGTTGAAAAATATCTAATTTCCCCAATATCCGCAGCACTCGCAGTAGCGAATCAAAAGATTTTATCTCTCCTTTCTCTATTTTTTTTATTGAAGATAAAGATATATTTGCTGCGTATGCAAGGCTTTCCTGAGTTATGTCTTGTTTAATACGTATATTTTTGATTTTTGCTCCAATTTCTGATGAAATTGTAACATCAGTCATTGTATATATATCTTTCATAATGGTTTTAATTAGCGCTGTTATGTTGCAAATATACATATAAAAGTTTAAAATGCAACTATTGAGAGCTTTCTTTTAAAATGATTATGCGATATTATACCTAAAATATTAGCTCTTGCCCTTTAAAAGAGTGCTGAGTTTTGCGAGGCCAATCAAAAACTATGTTTTTGAAGATAGAGTGCTCTTTTTCGCACATACATTAAAGAGGATGACCAAAACTTAGTCATCCTCTTTAATGTATGTGCTTAGTATCCTCCGGTGTTTTCGTATGTGTTGTAGAATTTGTTTGCAGCTTTTTGTTTGTTGACTGTCTTCGTGGTCTCGCCGCTTCCTATGCAGTTTTTTGCTCTAACATTTTCAATTACTTCATTTTGTGTGTAGTTGGTAAGTGATTTTATCCAAAATTCATTGTCTATGCTGTTGCTTATATTAGAATCGAAAAAATATGTTATTCTGTTTCGAAAACTAAGGGGAGAATTTTCTTTTGTGTATGTGATAGTTTCTGATTTTTTGCCGGGAAAGTTGAATTTGTTGTTTCCACATTCATAGTATATGTAATCTGAAATGTTGAAACTTTTTATCTCTTTTGCTGATTTCGCTGGAATGCAGATGTATTTTGCCTCTTTTTCAGTAACGCTTCTTGCTGCCCCTATATTTTGTCCGGCTGAGACTTTTATCTCTCTTATTGCGTTAGATGGTGCCCATAGGGTGGTGTAATAATCCTTATTCTTCATTATCAGCGATGCTGCTGATGATGTAGAGGTCATTGTAGTGGTTGTTCTTGTGTATTCAATATCGCTGTAATAGTCGTATGCAATTCCATTTCTTATGAAGAAGGAACGTGTCATGTCTATGTAGATGTCGTGCTCGGTCTTGTTTTTAAAAAGAAAATCAAGATTTCCTGTTGCACTCCATAGGTTATATGAAATTTCACAATCGTTGTTGCTGAATATGATTTCTTTATTGCTGCTTTGAAGATTGGCTGATTCAACTTCGTAAATCTGATAGATTTTTTGTGTGCATGAAGAATGAAATAGTGTTAATGCTAACAAAAATAATGCGTTAAGTGTAATTTTTATTGTTCTCATGATTATTGTGTTTTAAAATAAAAAAAGTACAGACTCAAACATATACCGCACAGGTTTACCACAACCTAACACACCATGTAAGAGCCCGTACCCTTATGGGAACAGTCTCTACCGGTGTGTAGTTGCATCGTATTATGCGGTTTTTTGTTCAGCTATAATTGCTTGTGTGGTAATTTGGCGGTATAGTAGAACAATATGTCTGTCCAAATTAATGGACTATGCAAATTTATGTATTTTCGAGCATTTTGCCAAACCTTATTATTCCTTTATGCAAGTTGAAACTTATAAATTGAAAATTATTGGTGTCCGGTAAACGTATTTAATTCTTTTAAAATTCGATATTTAAACTTGTATAAGCCCCTATTCCTTTTTTTGATACAAATTTGAATGCAATGGTTTAAACA
>SUXT01000064.1 GCA_015060835.1 Bacteroidales bacterium | reverse complement strand
TATACGCCGTTTCTTCCCGTAGGCGGAAAGCTCTACACTGTGAAGATGAAGGGTAGTGAGATAAAGGAGATGCTTCTCTACAGTCTTACACACTACTACAAGCATGTGTATAAGAAGGAGGGTTCGCTTCTGAAGTATGACCGCGAGGGTAAGCGTCTCAGCGAGAATACCAAAGATCTTGAATCGATTGCCGGTTTGCGCTACAATGTGCATTTGAACAAGAAGAAGGACGAGGGCAAACTGCAGATTCTCGGACTTTCTAACGGTATTCCTTTTGATCTTGATAAAGAGTACATAGTGGCTCTTCCCGAGGATATGGTAATGACAGTAAATCTTGCCCTCAGTCTTGGCGCCAAGGTGAAGAGCCATGATATGCAGCAGCGTATCGCATCAATAAGCGATAAGGAGATTCCCGAGCTCTTGCTCGATTACCTCAAAGAGAACAAGGTGGTTGAAATGAAGGCTCTCGGCAACTGGTCTTTGCAGCCTGCTGCATGGATGAAGACCATCAAAGAGAATGAAATGAACAAATTGGCCAACATCTATTTCCCTCAGAGCCTTATCGAGGAGAATATGGTGGAAGATGTAAATAAGTAAATAAGATCATGTCAATTAAGAATTTATTGAGAGTGTCGGCTCTGTCTGCAATTTGTCTTTTTGCGACAGGGTGCAGCGACGACGATGGATACAACGCCGACAGCGCAATCTCCAACTATGTCCCCGAGGAGTATTCAAAGATGGTGGAGAGTGTAACAACCGTCATTGAGGATGGCGGCGGTCGCGAATATATGTGGACATACGAATTCTTGTACGACATCAAGAATCGTATTAAGGAGATTAACGGTACAATGAAGTACTACTACAATGGACAGTTGTGCAACAGTACATCTACTGCGAAATATCGCTACAACAAGGCTTTGCTCACTGTAGAATATGTTAAGGAGGATGTTTATCCCAACAAGAGCGATTGGAATATGACATCAAAAGGTTCATACAAGGGCGGATTCAATGCCAACGGTACACTTGCCAATTTCTACACTTTCGACTGCGAATATTCGGGAATGTTGTTCACAAAGGCGTACGTTGACGGTGGCGAGGAGTATGCAATGGAATATGATCGCTTCAATAATCTTGTAAAGGCATACAGAGTGGATGGAAATGCTCCTGCCGATGGCACATTAAGAGTGTATACCTATTCGCCCTACAAGAACAAGACTAACTTGGACTTTGCATCCTTCTTTGGATACAACATCGCTGAGCGCCTTGTTCCGGCAAATACATCACACAACTATGCAATATTCCAGTTGGGTGCTTTCGGTATGTTCGGTTCGCGCAGCACGAACCTTCCCGACGGTGTGTGGGAATTCGACTCTGACGGCTGTCCCACAAAATACACCAACAGCGAACTTAAAAAGACTGTACTCATAAGGTATAAAAAATAGATGCTTCAAAAAAACAGAGTCATCCAGTTTGCGGGTGGCTCTGTTTGCTAAAATAGGATATATATGCAATACGATATTTTTTTAAGTTACTCGGCCGAGGAGGAGAGACTCGCCGAAAAGATTACCGCTTATCTCGAACATTACAATCTCAACTGTTTCTTTGCTTACAGAGACCTCCCTGCCGGTATTCCATGGAGTCAGGGAATTGCCGAAGGCATAGAGCAGAGCAGAATGTCGATTGTGGTGTATACCGACAATTACAACAATGCTTCGTGGCTCGATGATGAGCTTGCCGAAATTGGCCGCTCGGAAAAGCCGATGCTGGTGTATGCACTTACCAATGCAAACTACTGTGAGGCTAAGAACGAGTATATGAAGAATGCACCTTGTATAGGTGCTGTGGGAAATATCTACGATGCATTCCCGTATATCTATGAGACTGTCTGCAATATATTGGGGCAGCCGATAGAGCCTACACAGTCGGCCGAAGAGGTACTTAAGGAACTCTTTCAGCAGGAGGAGGTACAGAAGGTTGAAACAGCTCAGACAGAACAGGTAAAGCAGGTTGCTGATGCTTCTGCTGTATCGAATAAAAAGCAGAACAACGACAGTCGCAGTGATGTGGCAACTCCTGCCAAAGCAAGCGCAAATAAGGGTGCATCGCTTCTTACAGCGGCTCTTATAGGTGTTTCCATCACTGCGGTAATGATATTGTTGCTGGAGTGGTTGCTTGAATGATTTTTGCTGATAATTTGATAAAATCTGCATTTGATTAGAAAATGTAGTATCTCAATGATGCAATTTTTGTCAAATTGATATATCTTCGCAAATAGAAACAATCTTAAATTTAAATAATGATGAAAAAACTTTTTACTTTATCAATTGTGGCGTTGATGTTTGTTGCCACTGTGTGTGTATCATCTTGCAGCACTGCAAAGTCAGTAAACAAGGCTTTTGAGAAGAACGGTTATTCGATGACTGCTCTCACTCCTGCTCAGCAGATGGAGATTTGTCCTGTAATTGCGCAGTTCCCCTCGTTTGGATACGATGCTGCAGGTTACTTGCAGGTAAACGCAAATTCTTGCACATTTGTATATAATATGGATCAGAGCACATGGGACAGCTATGTTGCACAGTTGACAAACAGCGGTTTTTCAAATATGGGTATCGGCTTTGTAAAGGCTGACAAGTCTGCCGGTTACACATACAATGTAAGTGCTAAGCCCACTGTTATCTACAAGCAGAACTTTATGTTGGTAACATTTACATCTTCAAGATTCTAATAGAAGGTCGGTTATAAAAAACGAGACCGGTCGGCAAGTGTACTGACCCCAAAAGTTTGGACAGATTAATAAATAGATTTATAGGTAAAGAGTTCGGTATTGTACCGGACTCTTTCCGTTTAACTTTAGTTTAATACGGTCGTTATTATAGTAGTTAATATACTTTTGTAACTCTCGCTTGAAAACTTCCATATCCGAAAACTGCTGCAAATATAGCAATTCAGATTTCATAATACCAAAAAAGTTTTCCATTACGGCATTATCTAAGCAGTTTCCCTTTCTTGACATACTCTGTGTAATGCCATACTTTTTCAGCGTCTGCTGATACTTCATATGCTGATAATGCCATCCCTGATCCGAGTGTAACATCACGCCCTCCGTGGTCTTAATCTTTCTCTTTGCCGAGTGTATCATATCCATTACCATCTTCAAATCAGGTCGGTCTGATATGGTGTAGGCTATAATCTCGCCATTAAACATATCTATAATTGGCGATAGATATGCTTTGCGGTCAGCGATCTTAAACTCTGTAACATCGGTTGCCCACTTTTGATTAGGTCGTGTAGCCACAAACTCACGATTGAGGATGTTAGGAGCCGTTTTGCCCACCTCACCACGATATGAGCGATATTTCATTCTACGCACTTGCGATTTGAGATTCATCTCCTGCATTAGTCGCTGCACAGTTTTGTGATTTATTATGTAGCCCTCATTGCGTAGTTGTTGATACACACGACGATAGCCATAGCGTTTGCCGTGTAGTGCAAATATCTCACTTATACGCTTGCGAATATCAGCATACTTATCCACTCGTTGCTTTGAGATGTGATAATAATAGGTTGAGCGTGCTATATTAACACACCTTAAAGCAAATCGTAAGTCATCTTGATGTAGCCTTAGTTCTCGGATTGTCCTTGCCCAATCGCACGCAGACGGGCTTTCCTCTCCTCGACTAAGGCTTGTGCTTTTTTTCTTATTTCGAGTTCGAGCTTTAATAGGTGATTCTCTCTACGCAAGCGTTCTAACTCGGTCATCTCTTCTGGTTTCTTCTTTCGTGGTCTTCCCATACATGGTGGTCGCCCTCGCTTCTTGGTGATGAGTAGTGCGTCTATACCTTGTTCTCTGGAAATCTTTAATAAGACATCCAATCTACTAACACTTACTCCATATTTTAACGAGGCTTGCACCAAAGTTAAGTTATTTTCCTGAATATCCCTTACTATTTGCTGTTTTAATTCGCCACTTACCTGAGTGTAGTGCTTACTGCGAAGAACTGATGTGCCGTGTTGTTGGTATAATAACCATAGACGACTTAATCGCCCATAACTTATACCATACTCTTTTCTAATACGAAAATACGAAACTCCTTCTTCAAGCATCCTCATATACTTGAGCAATGCTGCATAATCGTGTTTTTTGTGCATAATGAAACCCCAAAAGTTTTTTGTCTAAACTTTTGGGGTCACTTCACAAGTCGCGAGTGTGACAAACTGATCGGTCTCGTTTTTTTATTATTGGTGTCCGGTTAGTTATTTTGCAAATTAAAGAAGTTTTCCCTCTTGAAGAGCTAATCTTTGGATACATCTTAGCTTTTATTTTTTTCGCTAATATCTTTAAACATACTAAAAAACATTGTCCCTCTTGAAGAGGGACGAGAACTTTTTTCAAGAAAAAAGTTCGGAGGGAGTTCTAAAATCTATTGTAGAGCAAAAAAAATGCGATGAGAAGAGAACTCCTCCGTCTTCAAAAAACTTCGTTTTTCGAAGCCACCTCCTCTTCAAGAGGAGGAATATATTTCAAATGCTTTTTGAAAATTATTAGTGTTCGGTAAACGTATATAAGTCGTTTAAAATTAGACATTTAAGCAGCTATAAGCCCCCATTCTTTATTAAGACAAATTTAAGTCAATGATTGGAACTCCCTCGCCCTGCGGGCACTCCCTCTTCAAGAGGGAGAATGTCGTATATTAATAATTTTCAATGATTAATATTCCTCCTCTTGAAGAGGAGGTGGATTCAAAAACACTGTTTTTGAAGACGGAGGAGTTCAAAACACAAGCAGAAGAAATTTTTACCGGACACCAATAATTTAGAATAGTTTTTTATCCATTGAAGGATGGGGTCGTACTTTTAGGTATAATATCGCATAATCATTTAATATAAAATAGCATGGCAACTGAAATATTTCAGTTGCCATGCTATTTTATATATCTCCGTAGGATTTATTTTCCCATTTCGTCCTCAATAAGTTTGATTTTCTTGAGTACAATTTCGGCCTCGGCTTTGATTTTCTCTACTCTCTGAAGCATTGCATCCACGATGCTTGCGCCTTTTTTGTTAGATGCGCTGAGGAAACCGATGTTGTTTTCGTATGTCTTTATTTCGGCTTTCATTGCTTCGTGCTGACGGATGAGACGCTCGCGCTCGCGTGAGAGATTTTCGCCGCCTTTGCTTATGTTGTTGCGGAACTCTGTGAGTCGGCGCTCGTTGGCACTGATGTGCAGACGCTCGTATATGGCATCTATAGTCTGCTTGTACTCTTTGTAGAGCTTGTCTTTATCTCTGAAGGGTACGTGGCCTATCTTATTCCACTCCTTAGTGAGCTCTGCAAGGGTTGCTTCCTGCTCTTCTGTTGCTGTCTCGGCGGTGATAGCCTTCAGGCGCTCTATTATTTCGCGTTTGAGTTTGAGATTCTCAAGCTCTACGCTGCGCTGTGATGAGGTTGCCTTGTTGCGTCTCTCGAAGAAGTAGTCGCATGCGCCTATGAAGCGTTTCCATAGTGCATCGGAGTATTTCTGGGGGATTGCACCTATGCTCTTCCACTCTTTCTGCAGTGCGGTGAACTTTTCTGCAGTCTCTTTCCAGTCTTCGCTCTCTTTCAGTTGCTCGGCTGCTTCGCAAAGCTTGCGTTTTTTCTCAAGATTCTCTGTGAGTGAGGTCTTTACGTTTTTGAAGAATTCGCTCTTACGGCTGAAGAATTCATCGCAAGCGGCGCGGAAACGCTCGAAAATCTTTTGGTTCATCTTCTGGGGAGCGAAGCCTATCTCTCTCCATTTTACTTGGAGGTCGAGTACTTCCTGTGTCTTGTCGTTCCACTGTTGGTAGGTGGTGAGGGTGTCGAAAGGTATCTGCTCTATTGCTTCGCAGATGGCTGTCTTCTTTTCGAGATTCTCGCGCTCTTTCTCCTTCTTTTCCTCGAAGTGCTGCTGGTGGCGTTTGTTTATCGTGGTTGATGCTGTTTTGAAGCGTGTCCATATAGATTCGCGCAATTCGGGTGAAACGGGACCCGCTTCGCGGAATTCTATGTGCAGCTGTTGCAACTGGCGTGAGGCTGATACAATGTCATTCTCGGCTATGAGTGCTTCGGCTGCTTCGCAGATTCTGGTTTTTATTTCAAGGTTTTTCTTGAAGTCGTATTCGCGGAACTCTATGTTGAGTTTGAGCATGTCGTAGAACTGCTCTGTAAGCTGCTGATATTGTTTCCACAAATCGTTAGCTTTCTCCTGAGGTATGTTCTTTATCTCTCTCCAACGTGTTTGCAGGTTCTTGAAGTCGTTTACAGAGGGTGAGCCCTGCTCGGCCTTGATTACCATCTCTTTAAGCTCTTCGAGGATGGCGAGCTTGGTCTCGTAGTTGGCCTGCTGCTCTGCTGCCTGCTGCTGAAGCCATGCGTTGCGCTTCTCCTTTATTATGTTCATCACCTCCTTGAACTGTTCTTCGAGTTCGTCTGCTACGGGTGTTGCAGGAGATTCGCTCTCTTCGTCTTCGGCTTTGCGTGCGGCTTCTGCTTCGATGCTGCGAAGTTTGTAGAACTGTATCTTCAAGGCGTCTGTTTCGGATTTGTAGTTGAGTGCGTCATCGCTACCGGCAATCTCTTTCAGACGCTCGATTATCTCTTTGCGTGTTATTTGTGCGGGTGCATCTGTCGTAGGTTCTGTACTTGTTGCTTCTGTTACAACTTCTTCTTGCGTAGCGGCATTGATAGCCTGTTCAAGGGTACTCGCTGTGTTCTGCTCTTCGGGCATTGCGGGTTGGATTATTTCACTCATCTGTTTAGTTTTTTGGGGTTTATTTATGCGAAGATAGTTTATATCGCCAATATAAACAAAATATATTCAGTTTTATTTTTGCTTTTTTCTTCTTTTAAGGTACTATTCAGGACATTAAGTCGCTAAGCAGTTTGGCTATTATCATGTAGAATGTCATTCCGCTGAGGTCGTTGACTATCTGTATGAAGGGGCCTGTGGCGAGAGCCGGGTTTATGTTCATGCGGTCGAGCACAAGGGGAACGAGTGTTCCGAATGCCGAGGCGAACATGATGACAATGAACAGACTTAAGGGGACTGCCAGTGTTACGATGTCCAGCGGGTTATACATGAAGAAATTGTATACATAGACTATGAGCGACAGGATGGTGGCATTGATGAGTGCTACCAGCAATTCCTTCATTATGTGCCCGAATATGTGGCGCGAGTCGAGCGAGTTGTTTGCAAGGCCCTGTACTGCGATTGCAGAGGATTGTACCCCCACGTTACCTCCCATTCCTGCAAGAAGTGGGATGAATAGTGCCATTTCGGGATGGTTGCCCAGTGTGCTTGTGAAGTTGTTGAGCAGAAGCGACGAACCTATACCTCCCAACATTCCTATTACGAGCCACGGCAGGCGTGCACCTGTTTGGGTGAATACGGTGTCGTTTGTTTCGATATCTTTGGTAATACCGGCATTCAACTGATATTCGTGCTCGTTCTGTTCGCGGATTTCGTCCATGACGTCGTCTACGGTAATCTGTCCCAGCAGACGGCCTATCTTGTCAACTACGGGGATGGCCACAAGGTTGTACTTCTCTATAAGCATTGCCACTTCGTCGATGGGGGTGTCTACGTCGGCGCTCACCACCTCTTTGGTCATTACGTGCTTGACTTTCACAACGGATGGGCTGGTTACCATCTTTTTGAGGGGGAATGTTCCGCAGAGGCGCTCTTCGTCGTCCACTACATATATATAATAGATGTCGTCGAGGTCTTCGGCCTGGCGGCGCATCTCCTTGAGACATTCGGGCATACTCCAGTTCTCGTTTACGACTACCATTTCGGTACTCATAAGACCGCCGGCTGTGTCTTCGTCGTATTGCAGCAGGTCGACAATGTCGCCGGCAAGCTCGAAGTCTTTGATGTGTTGCAACACCTCTTCCTGCTTCTCCTCGTCCATGTCGCGGATGATTTCCACGGCATCGTCGGTGTCCATGTAGTTTACGAAGCGTTTGGCAACAACTTCTGAGGGGAGGTCTTCGAGAAGGTCGTTACGCATGTCCTCATCCATTTCGGTGAGGGCATCGGCGGCCTTTTCGTTGTCGAGCTGACGGTAGAGGAAGTGTGCCTCTTCTTCGCTGAGTTCATTGCAGATTTCGGCAATGTCGGCGGGGTGCATCTTGCTCAGTTTCTCCTGAAGAAGGACTGATGCTTTCTGCTCTATCAGCTCTTTTATGCTGTGTATGAGTTCGTCTTTCATAAGCGACGTTTATAGGGTAGTTCTATAATTACTGTTCTGTTATTCTTTGTTGGGGAGGCTCTGTTTCAGTTGATTGATAGAACCCTCCCGTAAGATTATCCTTTACTGCTCAAGTTCGCGTTGTACCTTCTTTGTCAGCTCTATGAATTCCTCTATGCTGAGCTGCTCGGGGCGTTTGTCGAGTATGGCATCGCTCAGTATAGGTGATTCTTTGCCTACGATGTTCTGTATGGAGTTGCGCAGTTTCTTGCGACGCTGGTTGAAGGTGGCTTTTACTATGCGGGTGAGCAGTGCTTCGTCGCATTCGAGCTTTTCGCGGTTGTTGCGGCGCATCCTTACAACGGCGCTTTTTACTTTTGGAGGGGGTGAGAATACTGTCTCGGAGACGGTGAAGAGGTATTCTACATCGTACCATATCTGTATGAGTATGCTCAGTATGCCGTAGGCCTTGCTGCCGGGGACGGCGGCGAGGCGTTCACCTACCTCTTTCTGAATCATTCCGCTGCAATAGGGGATGTGCTCCTTGTGTTCGAGCATCTTGAAGAATATCTGGCTGGATATGTTGTAGGGATAGTTGCCTATGAGCATGAATGGTTCGCCCTGCCACAGACGGTCGAGGTGCATCTTGAGAAAATCGTCGGGGATGATGTTCTCGTCCTTGAGTTGCGGGAGGTTGTGACGGAGATATTCTACTGATTCTTCGTCTATTTCCACTACCTTGAGCGGACGGCCCTTTTCGAGCAGCAGGCGTGTGAGCACTCCCATGCCCGGACCGACTTCGAGTATGGGCAGGGTGGGGCATATGTCTACTGTGTCGGCTATATTCTGTGCTATTGTGAGGTCTACAAGGAAATGTTGCCCCAATCTCTTTTTTGCTGTAACTGTTTTTGCCATTTTTTCCTTTTTATGCAATTTTTGTTTAAAAAAACAGTTTTTTTGGCTGCTGTTTACAATATATGTTTATCTTTGCAAGCGGCGTTGCAGCGATAATGTTGCAAAGTTAATTATTTCCCTTAATTAGTCAGTATACATAGTGAAAAAGATTTTTAACATCATACTTAAAACTTTTGTGCCGATTCTGCTGGGCGCTGTTATCCTTTATTGGATTTACAGGGATTTTGATTTTTCGCAGGTGTCGGGCGTGGTGTGTGGTGAGATGAATCTTTGGTGGTTCGCACTCTCAACTATTTTTGGGGTTATGAGCCATGTAATAAGGGGATGGCGTTGGCGGCTTTCGCTTGAGCCTTTGGGCTATAGACCGGGTAGTGCCAATTGTGTGTATGCCATTTTTATTGCATATGCTGCCAATCTTGTTGTGCCGCGTGTGGGCGAGGTCTCGCGTTGTGCGGTGCTTGACAGGACTGACGGTGTGCCTTTTGTGCAGTCGCTCGGAACGGTTGTTGCGGAGAGATTGCTGGATACAGTGATGGTGCTCGCGCTTGTGGCTACAGCGCTGGCTTTGCAGTGGAAGGTTTTCTATGCCTTCTTTGTGGCTGCGGGCGGCGGTGTTTCAGACGTGGGGATTTTCTCTTCGGTAACCAAGATTGCTGTGGTGATTGTCTCTGTGGTCGCCGTGATTGCTCTCCTATATATAATAATGAGAAAGATGGCACTGCTTACCAAAATCAAGTCTGTATTGAGACGTTTTTGGGAGGGTGTTACTGCTTTGGGCAGAATGAAGAATTTTTCGCTCTTCTTTGTGGAAACAGTTGCCATTTGGTTTTGTTATTTTATGCAGTTCTACCTCTGCTTCTTCTGCTTTTCGTTCAGCAGTGAGTTGTCGGTTGCTGCCGGCCTGCTCTTGTTTGTGGCGGGAAGTGTGGCGGTGGTGGTGCCTACTCCCAATGGTGCGGGGCCGTGGCACTTTGCCATCATCAGCATGATGGTGCTCTACGGTGTTTCGCAGAGCGATGCGGGGATGTTTGCGCTTATCGTGCACTCTACACAGACGGCTCTTGTAGCGCTGCTCGGCGTGGTGGGGCTTATAATGATAAATATTAAGAATTTTTTTATTAAATTTTAAATGATAATATACTATGGGATTAACTATTAAAGATTTGGCTCCACAGGTAGTGTGGAAACACTTTGAGTCGCTCACACAGGTGCCCCGCCCCTCGGGACATCTCGAAAAGATACAGAAATTCTTGCTTGATTTTGGCAAGAGCATCAACGTTGAGACATGGCAGGATGAGGCAGGCAATATCATCATGCGCAAGCCTGCTACTCCGGGATTGGAGAACCGCAAGGGTATTATTCTTCAGGCACACATGGATATGGTGCCCCAGAAGACTCCCGAGAGCAATCACAATTTTGAGACTGACCCTATCAAGACTATTGTTAAGGGCGATTGGCTTTATGCCGATGATACTACTCTCGGTGCCGATAATGGTTTGGGCGTAGCTGCCATTATGGCTATCATGGAGGACAACACTCTCACTCATGGTCCTCTTGAGGCGCTCATCACAGCTGATGAGGAGACCGGTATGTTCGGTGCTTTCGGCTTGAAAGGCGGCGAATTGCAGGGTGAGATTCTCTTGAATCTCGACTCAGAGGAGGAGGGTGTCCTTTACATCGGTTGTGCCGGTGGTGCGAACATCACTGCTTCTATGGAGTTCATGGAGGTTGAGCCTTGCGAGGATGAGGTTGCTGTGAAGGCTACTCTCAAAGGTTTGCGTGGCGGACACTCAGGCTTGGAGATTAACGAGGGTCGCGGCAATGCAAATAAGCTGATGGCTCGTTTCGTGCGCGAGGCTATGGACGAGTGTGGTGTGAGTCTTGCAAGTTGGAACGGTGGCAACATGCGTAATGCTATTCCTACAAACTGCGAGGTTGTACTGACATTGCCCGAAGAGGCTGTTGAAGAGGTTAAGCAGATTGCCGAGAAGTATGAGGCGCTCTTCAATGCCGAATTTGCTCCCATAGAGGAGGGTATCACTCTGCGTGTGGAGAGTGTTGAGGTGCCCGAAACTGTTGTGCCTGAGGAGATTCAGGATAACCTTATCGATGTTATTCTCGCTTGCCACAATGGTGTTCTGCGCTTTATCCCCACAATCCCCGACACAGTGGAGACATCGAGCAACCTTGCCATTGTGAATATCAACGACGGAAATGCCGAAATCAGAATCCTTGCCCGCAGTTCTTGCGACAGCATGAAGGAGTTCCTCGTGCTTCAGCTTTCAAGTTGCTTTGCTATGGCAGGTATGAAGGTAGAGGTAAGCGGCAGCTACAGCGGATGGCAGCCTAATGTGAATTCGCCTCTCTTGGGTGCGCTCAAGAGTGCTTACAAGGATATGTTCGACAAAGAGCCCGATGTGCGCGTAATCCACGCAGGACTTGAGTGCGGTATCATCTCTACCAACTATCCGGGTATGGATATGGTATCTTTCGGTCCCACTCTTATGTCTCCCCACTCTCCCACAGAGCGTGTATACATTCCCACAGTGGAGATGTTCTATTCGCTTGTTAAAGCATTGGTTGTTAATGGAGTATTATAATTCTATTTATAAATATCAATAGTATTAATCTAAAAATGTAATTACTATGAAAAAGAATTTCAAATTTTTTGCAGTGTTGATGTCAATGTCATTGGTTTTGTCATCATGTATCGGTTCATTCGGTTTGACAAACAAGGTTAAGGCATGGAACGAGGGTCTCGGCGACAAATTCGTTAACGAGCTTGTATTTGTTTGTATGCACATTATTCCTGTTTATCCTATAACTTTGTTAGTTGATGGTATTGTTCTTAACTCAGTTGAGTTCTGGACCGGTGATTCTCCCATTGCAAAGAAAGAGAATGGCACAAAGATAGTAAAGAATGCCAATGGCGATGAGGTTGCTGTAACATCTTGCGCCGATGGTTATATTATCTCTAACGGTGCCGATGAGATCAAGTTCCAGTTCGATGCAGCCGACAACAGTTGGAGTGCAGTTCATGGCGAAGAGGTTACCAAACTCATGACTATCGATGCCGAGAATAACAGTGCTGAACTTTATCTGCTCAGTGGCGAGACTATGGAGGTTGAGCTTAACGATGCCGGCTTGAACATTGCTCGTCAGGCTATTGTTGCCAACAGCTTTGCAGCGAAATAATAGATTTTAATCTGAATAGGAACCTGCCCGATTGTGAAAGATCGGGCAGGTTTATTTTTTTAGTGATTATGCGATTTTATCCCTAAACCTAAAAGTACTATCTCTGTCTTTCAATAGAGAAAAAACTATTTTGATAAAATCGATTTTCGTATGGTAATAAAATAAATTTTATTTATATTTGTATAGTCAATAGTTTGATATAACTAGGATGAAATGCTTTTAACAGATTCCAAACGGAATATATAATTTGAAAAAGAATATGACCAATATAAAGAAACTCGAAGCCGAATTATGGGAATCGGCCGATTTGCTCCGACAAGGCAGTAAACTTACCAGCAGCCAGTATTGTATGCCGGTGCTTGCCTTGTTGTTTCTTCGCTATGCCTATAGTCGATTTAAGATGGTAGAAGCCGAAATCCTGCAAAACCGTCCTTCAAGAGGTGGGCGAGTGATGCCGGTTGAACCCAGCGATTTTGCAGCCAAAAGTGCCTTGTATCTTCCTCGCGAAGCACAATACGACTATTTGGTGAACCTTCCCGAAAACATTGCCGATGCCGGATTGAAGACCAAGGACGGGCAGGACATCAACTCTTTGGGCGAAGCCGTGAACTATGCCATGCAATTGGTGGAGAGTCAGAGCGAACAGCTTACCGGTATTTTGCCTAAGAGCTATACCATCTTTGCGGACGACTTACTTAGCGATTTGTTGCGTATCTTCAATAATAAGACTATCGATGAGGTGGGTGGCGATGTGATTGGTCGTATCTATGAATATTTCCTTTCCAAGTTTGCCAAGGCCGTAGCCAGCGACGATGGGGTGTTCTTTACTCCTAAGTCATTGGTAAAGATGTTGGTCAATGTGTTGGAACCCACATCGGGCATCATGCTCGATCCTGCTTGTGGTTCGGGCGGTATGTTTGTGCAGACGGGCGATTTTGTGAATCATGCAGGCATGAACGCCAACACCCAAATGACTTTCTACGGTCAGGAAAAGGTGGAATACAATGCCCAGCTTTGCTTGATGAACATGGCGGTGCATGGATTGAACGGAAAGATTGTATCGGGCGACGAAGCCAATTCATTCTACCACGATGCCTACAACTTGGAAGGCAAGTGTGACTATGTAATGGCGAACCCTCCGTTCAATGTGGATAAGGTGAAATCTGAATCGGCATGGGCAGCCGGTCGTTTGCCTTTTGGCTTGCCGGGTATAAATGCCAAAAGTAAGGAGATAGGCAATGCCAACTATCTTTGGATTAGCTATTTCTATGCCTACTTGAACGACCATGGACGTGCGGGTTTCGTTATGGCAAGTTCGGCTACGGACAGTGCTAATAAAGATCGTGATATTCGCGAAAAGCTTGTTCGTACAGGTGATGTGGATGTGATGATGAGCGTAGGCAATAATTTCTTCTATACTCTCTCGCTTCCTTGTTCATTATGGTTCTTCGATAAGGCCAAGCGTGCTGAGAATCGTGACAAGGTGCTTTTCATCGATGCCCGAAACTATTATACAGTGGTTGACCGTACCTTGAACGAATGGACCGAATGGCAACTTCGAAATTTGCAGGCTATTGTACATCTTTATCGTGGCGAGAAGGGAAAGTACCAATCGTTAATTAGGGATTATATTGAGGTCCTTGATAACGTATCCGCCTCATTAACGCCAGAAAGACTTGAAGAAGTAATTAAGACAGGTGAAAGAGAATTCTCCACAAGGTTTACCGCCATATTAGAGCAAGAAAAGAAGCAAGCAAAAGAAGCTATTGCTACTGCTGCTCGAAAAGAGAAGAAACAGGTAGAAGCAGAATGGAAAGAGACTATTGAACATTGGGAGGATTTAGTAGAAACGGCTCGTCAGTTTGAATGGCTGACAGAAAAGTTTGGCGAAGGAGAATACAAGGATGTACTTGGTCTCTGTAAAATAGCCACTATCCAAGAGATAGAGGGTAAGAACTACTCACTTACTCCGGGTGCCTACGTCGGTGTTGCAGAAGCCGAAGACGACGGTGTGGATTTCCACGAACGCATGAACGAGATTCATGCAGAACTGAAACGCTTGAATGAGGAAGCCAATGTGCTGATGGGTGAGATTTTAAAAGGTTGGGAGGAAGTGAAATGAGCATAGAAAGTTCATACCATAAATTGTTGGCTCTACTGGATGAATACCATCGTCTGGGCATTGCTGAGCAGATAGACTATCAGAAGTTCTATCTCTACTCTCTGATTACGCATTCCACCGCCATCGAGGGAAGTACAGTAACGGAAATAGAGAATCAGTTGCTTTTCGATGAAGGTATCTCTGCCAAAGGAAGAAGCATTCAGGAGCAAATGATGAATCTTGATTTGAAGAACGCATATGAACATTCTATGCAGTTGGCACGCCAGCATACCGACTTCTCCGTGGATATGCTGAAAGGCTTGTCGGCATTGGTCATGAAGAATACTGGTAACGAATATCATACCATACAAGGTACATTCGATTCATCCAAGGGAGACCTTCGTTTGTTGGGTGTTACAGCAGGGGTGGGTGGAAGCTCGTATATGAATTTTCAGAAGGTACCGGCCAAATTAGAAGAATTCTGCAAACAACTGAACGAGCGAAGAAAAGCATTGTTACAGAGTAATGATGTTATTGAAAAATATTTATTGAGTTTCGATGCTCATTTCCAGTTGGTTACCATCCATCCGTGGGTAGATGGCAATGGTCGTATGTCGCGATTGG
>SUXT01000063.1 GCA_015060835.1 Bacteroidales bacterium | reverse complement strand
AAGAGGCAGTCTCCAGAAGCTTATTTTTATTGGGCGAAAACTAGTCAGTTATTAGGATAACAAAATACAAATATCATATAAACATGGCAATAACAAGAGTTTGTTGCCGTGTTTATATGATACTATTCTCCTAACACCAATAGAGATATAGGAATAAAATGAAGACATCTACAACTGATGAATACGTCCTTGACAGGTAAAAAGTAAAGTAAAAGAAGAAATGACTTTGCCATAATTTTTCTTTTTACCAGCAAAATCAAAACTTACTACGATACTTTTTCTCTTTTCGAGGAAAGAATATACTATCTCAATGCATTTAGCTGACAACAGTTGGCGATAACACGACAGAAAAATCGTACCTTTGCACTGCGTGCGAAAGCAGGCTGCACTCGTTGCGAAATGCTCAAACAAGTTTGGCATCTCACTCGTTTGCACTGCCTTTGCATATAGAAAAAGAGGTGAACTTTTGGATGGGAAAGCCACGAGTAAGCGAGCAGGCAGATGCTTGCATATGCATGCAGCGAGCGAGAGTGGGTTCGTGAAACAAACTCAGTTTTTCCATGACTCAAGAGAACGAACGTTGGAACGGCAAAAATGGCGGATTTTTCTACCGCGGAACAAGTAAGAAAAGGTTTTCTACCGTTTAAAGCGTAAGATTCTCATAATTAAACAGTTCTACATGTTGCATCGAAAAAAGAGCATCAGATAATTAAAACATAATCATTGGTGTCACATAAGAAACAGGGACACTAATGATTATTTTTTCAAAAAAAACGAATCATCGGCGAACAAAACAGGCTTCTCGGATGTTAATATTGCAAGATGCAGGAAACACAGAAAGATAGAACCGTGGAGAAGAGTGACATCAACGAAAAGCTGCTGGCGATGGAACGCGAGCTGTTCATGTATGCAAAAGCATTGACTCATGAAAAGAACAGGGCCGAGGACCTGTTACAGGAGACCAACTTGAAGATACTTATCTCCCATGAGAGTTTCAAGGGAGGGTCAAAGTTCAGGAACTGGGCAAAGAAAATAATGCTCAACTCATTCCTCAACAACATCAAGCACGAGGAGAAGGTCTGCGTTGTGGAGGACTACAACAACTACTACCACGACATGATGTACATGCCTGAGCGTAGCGACATAGCAAATGAGACGCATGACATTTACTATGCTATTGACAAGTTGCCCGATGACTGGAGCAAGATGATGAGACTGCTGATGAGTGGACACAAGTATGATGAGATTGCATCAAAGCTCAACATCCCTGTAGGAACGGTCAAGAGCCGAATCTTCAATTCAAGGGAAATACTCAAGAAACAGCTGAAGGAGTATCTCGAATGAGATGCCATTGTTTCCCGACAATCATCAAGGCATCCCTTTCAGCCATTATACGCTAAACAGCCAATAAGGCAAAGCCGGTAATATACTTATCGGTTCCTTGCATTATTGTCATAACTATCCGTGGTCTTTGAGGGGAGCCTCCAAAATAGTCAGCACACACTGTTTTGTTATCCAACACTTTGTAATGGTTCAGATAATCGCCACTTTGATTACTCCATCCAGCTTGTTCTCGAAGATGCGGTACAGATGCTGCTCATTGTTACACGAACAATGGCATCGGTAGGTTCTATCAATGTAGGCTTCGGTTTCTCCACTAAAGCGAACTTTCCTTTTTCTATATATGTGTATGCTAACATAAACTTGTAATATTTTCTTTGTTTACAGAGCTGCTATAATTCATTGATTACCCTCTGGAGTTGCTCTAAAAAACCGGCGCCGTGCCCGCCATCCATTTGTACATGGTGAAACTGAAAAGATATGGGCAATGTGGTACAGAACCAATTACGGCGATACCTGCCCCACATGACCATTGGATTGCAGAACTTGTCGGTATATTGGTTTACAATGCAGTCGAGTTCCGTCCCTGTCATTGCGGATGTTCCCACAATCATACTATCCTCAAGGAATGAACTCTTGCACTGTGTGGCAGCCTGTGCTGTCAGCCTGTTGTATTCCTTGGCGAATTGTTCGGCATCATCGGTATATGCAATATCGCAAGAATTGATACCCCCTTTGCTGTTGTTTACAATAACGTTTATTGCAATGCTGTCATATTTGAAGAGTTTCTCTTTTTCGGGTAGGATATAGAACTCTTTTATGTTGCTTGCAGCCTTTCCAATGCACCAACATAACAGGGCATTGAATTTGATTCCACGTCTCTTACTTGCCCTGAGCAGCTTGGTTACATTGAATGTTTTTGTCAATGTAACCATTGGCATAGGAGAGGTCATCCAAAGCGAGAAGGCTTCGGCACGTGTGGTTTCTTGAGGAGCTATTTCTATTTTCATATTATTATAGTCTTACTGTTTTAATTTTGTTATAATATAGGTGCTGGCGGTTAATTTAGAGTTCCCTAGTCGCTTCGCTCTGTCGGGATGACTAGCAGCAATGGTTCAACTTGTCTTACTCCACCCACAGTCTCCGTGGTAAATCATCTGCTTGGTCATGCCGCCATCGATGCAGATGTTCTCGCCCGTGATAAAGCCGGCCTTGTCGCTGCAAAGAAACAGTACCATATTGGCTATGTCCATAGGATTACCCACTCTACCGGCTGGTTGCTGCGTGGCATCGGGACCTTCGTAAACAGTGTATGCCGTATCTATCCAACCGGGAGAGATGGAGTTCACTCTTGCCTTGCCGGCGAGGCTGACAGCCAATGCGTGAGTGAGTGCCGCAATGCCCCCTTTGGCAGCTGTATAACTCTCGGTCTGTGGTTGGCTCATGCGGTCTCGTGAGGAAGAGATATTGATAATGGACGCACCTTCGGCCAAATATGGCATAAAGAGCTTGACCAAATAGAAGGGTGCGGTTACTCCCACACTCAGGGCATACTGGAACTCCTCGTAGGAACATTCATCAATCCCTTTCATCAGTGGCAAGGCATTGTTGACGATAACATCCACTTTATCATGCTTGCTCAACACCTCTGCAGCAAAAGCCTCCAGCACCTCTTTCCTGGAGATATCCCCAACAAAATGCTCTCCCTCCTGCTTGTCAACAACATATACTACGGCTCCCTGAGAACGGAACTCATCGGCAATGCATCGGCCAATACCGTTGGCACCACCGGTTACTATGACTACTTTATCTTTGAATGTATCTGTCTGCATAAAGTCTTATTTTTTTATATCATCAACATGATGCACCCTTCTGCCTTTGTAAAAATTTGACAGACTCGAATGTTCATATAGTTCTTCAATGAGTAACGTATCTATCATAATAATATTTACTGTTAAAATACAAGCATAATATTCAATATACTGGTATTTACAACAAATGTACTTTATTTCCGGTTACAATAGTTGCTTTTCAAAAGAAAAAAACGACTTTGATTTCACTAATTTGCTCCCGCTCGGCAAAACAAGTAAACTTTCTTTGCTCTCACTTACTCGCAACTTCACATTAATCCCGTACTCATATTATACACTAGGCAACCGCATCCAGCCATTATACACTACAGCATCGCACAAGACAAGAATCTGTAATATTTTACGGACTTTTTGCCTTATTGTCATATCAATTCGTTATCTTTGTGCTAAAGCGCAAACACAGCCTGTACTCGCTGTAAAACATATATACAAAACAGGATATTATGAGCCGTAAAAGGATTTATTTTGACATGGATGGCGTGCTGGTCGACTTTGAGTCGGGTGTAGCCAAGTTAAGTGATGAGTTAAAGGAGGAGTACAAAGGACGCATCGATGAGGTTCCCGGACTGTTTACCCTCATGGAGCCCGCGCCTGGCGCCGTGGAGGCCGTACAGCTGCTGGCAAAACACTTCGACGTATATATCCTCTCTACATCGCCATGGAACAATCCCACCGCTGCAAGCGACAAGATTGAATGGGTCAAGAAGTACATGAACAGCATATTCCACAAGCGCGTGATAATAACCCACCACAAGGAGTTGCTATTGGGCGACTACCTCGTTGATGACCGCAGCAAGAACGGTGCCAGCGAGTTCAAGGGAGAATGGCTGCAGTTCGGTTCGGAGCAGTTCCCCGACTGGGACGCTATACTCAACTACCTTCTGTTGTAACCACAAACAACCACCTACCCGGACTTTCATTATGAACATAGCGGAAAAGAATCTTATAATTACCGATGGGGACCTTGATGTAGAGGTTGCCGTTTATGCAATGGTAAACGAGTTCTATGAGCTGGTTGTTGAGTACTGCCACAATGATGACATTTCGCCTGACAGGAGTTTCAGGAGGTCGGCGACCGTGGAGAGGGAAGAGACCCGCGAAATGGCCAAGCTGCTGAACATAAAGGTCGAGGAGTTACCCAAGAGGCTATATGAAGAGTGCGGTGTATCGTACGGAAGCACTCCGTCACATGCTGAAACTGTTTTTCAGGAAACTTTGGATTTCATACTTGACTGTGGCGCAAGATACGAACTAAAGTAGGCAAACCCCAACGGGGCGAAATTGTAAAGCATAGTCCATAAAGCCCCAACGGGGCGAAATTTTACAGCACAGGCTGTAAAATCTGTGAATGTGGAAAAGGCGTAAAGCTTGAAAATTGTGAATAAAACTAATGACAATAGAAACCCCGACATTGAAAGAGCCGAGCGCAGGCAAATTCGCCGTAGGCAAAACCGAGTACCCGCCAATGCATAACGACGATTTCGACGCATCACCAATTGCAATTTACACAAGCGAGGATAATATCGTGTCGCTTGATGTAAAGTTGGAGAATGAAACCGTATGGCTGTCACAAAGCCAAATGGCATTACTTTTTGATACAGATAGAACATCTATACTGCGTCATATAAACAACGTGTATAAAATTGGAGAATTGGAAAGAGAATCAACCTGTGCAAAAATTGCACAGGTTCGAAAAGAGGGAAAACGACATGTTACACGTGAGATACCATACTATAACCTTGACATGATAATATCTGTTGGTTATAGAGTCAACTCCATAAGAGGTACACAGTTCCGCATTTGGGCAAACAGGGTGCTAAAGGACT
The DNA here is from genome assembly GCA_015060835.1 of Bacteroidales bacterium. Taxonomy (GTDB): domain Bacteria; phylum Bacteroidota; class Bacteroidia; order Bacteroidales; family Bacteroidaceae; genus HGM04593. Next base: position 10,108 of record SUXT01000063.1, on the reverse strand, counting down.
ATATTGTAAAAGGTTATGCCATAAACGACAAGATAAGAATCGAGCATTACAACGAGCTCAAAGATGTTGTCCGCTTGCTTGCACACACTGTACATTCACAGGAGAAACTGACCGATGAGCAGTCAAAAGGACTTTTCTCTGTCGTAAGCGACTATGTATACGCCCTTGACACACTCGACCGTTACGACTACCAGCAACTGACAATTGAGAACACCACAAAAGAAGAACGTTTCCACGCAACGTATGAAAACGCAATGGAAGCAATACTGAGCCTCAAAGACAAATTCGGTGAGAGCAAGCTGTTTGCAAACGAAAAAGACAACTCATTCAAAAGTTCCATCGGGCAGATATATCAGACCTTTGGAGGAGTAGAACTCTACCCCAGCATTGAGGAGAAGGCTGCAATGCTGCTATACCTTGTAACGAAGAACCACTCATTCAGCGACGGCAACAAGCGCATTGCAGCAATGCTGTTCCTTTGGTTTATGGAACGTAACGGAATACTCTACCGCACTGATGGCAGCAAACGAATTGCCGACAACACACTCGTTGCATTAACGCTTATGATTGCCGAGAGCCGCACCGAGGAGAAAGATATAATGGTAAAAGTAGTTGTAAACCTCATCAACCAACAAAACCAATAAATGGAAAAACCGCAATTAAACGAACATAAACAAAGTTGCTATTCAGCGAGTGCAGAAGACAAGCGTACTTGTATTATGCCGAGCGACAGCAAGTTCGCCGAAGGCAAATAGGAGTACCCGCCTATGCACAACGGTAAGTTTGACATATCACAAACATTTCAAAAACCAAAAGCGCATATAAGCCACTAAAAGGCACAACAAATGATTAAAAGCACCCATTGAGGTGCTTTTTTAAGTTTTTTTAAGTTTAACGACCAACAAAAGTGAAACATTCGTGGAATTTACTTACCTTTGAAAATATTTCTTAATATCTACAACTATGGCTCAGCTTATAAAAAAATTCTCAGATGGAAGCACCCTTGAATATGATAAGGGAAATTTCGATGACTGGTGTGTGTTCTTAACTAGACCTGGAGTTGCCCGTTATGCACCTCGTGATTATCAATATTTCCAAAGATTATCTAGTTATGCAGCTAATTTTGGAAGCGACAAAGTATATTCGGACTTTGTTTCTATCTATCAAATAACCACAAAAGAACTTCAACAATCCGTCCTTGATAGGATTGAACAAATCGCCTCAACTTATGGGAATAGTTGTACTGATGTGGCTATTGACTTTACAATTATATATATGGGTATGATTGCAGAGGAAAATAAAAGCTTCACTAAACTAGGAAAGAGAGTAAAACGACTCGGTGTATATCAAGTTTTGCAAGAGGGAATGTCTAGTTATGACGCTGCAAATTTTAGCAGGGGAATGGGCTGGCGAGAAATTGATACAATATGTAAAGAACGAGGATTTTAAGAGCACTATATGAGAGATTTTAATAATTGGCTATCGCAATTTAGAGAAACCATTGCTGATTACAAGTACTATATCAACTTTGACAAAGTATATTCAAACATCGCTGATATTAAAGATGAATTGAATCTACTTAATAGCCTAATTGGTGATAAAGACATAGAGAATAGTTTTGAAAGGATAGTTTCTAAATACCCCAACACCCTCCGTTGCATCCCATTACTTTTAGCAAAAAGAGAAATGGAAATTGCTGCTATGGATGATGAGGGAGCATATAAATATAGATTTGATTCAATGAACTATTCAATAGAGCAATATAAGGTTTTTATGAGAAAAACAGGCTTGTTTGAATTGTTAGAGAAACATCTTATAAGCAATCTTGTAGATTTCGCATTAGGTGTAGAAACTGGTTTGGATTCTAATGGTCGAAAAAATAGAGGTGGCGATTTTATGGAAAATCTTGTTGAAAATTATATAATCAAGGCGGGATTTATTAAAGGGGAAACATATTTCAAAGAGATGTATATCCATGAGATTGAAAAACGTTTCGGCATAGACCTATCGGCAATTTCCAATCAAGGCAAAATGGAAAAGAGGTTTGATTTTGTAATCGTGGGTGAAAACACAATTTATGGCATAGAAACAAACTTTTATGCGAGCAGTGGGTCTAAACTTAATGAAACAGCTCGCAGTTATAAGACCATAGCTTTGGAAACAAAGGACCTACCATATTTTAAGTTTGTGTGGTTTACTGATGGTAAAGGGTGGAATTCTGCAAGATATAATCTTCAAGAGACATTTGATGTCCTCGACAACATATATTGTATTGCTGAACTTGAAGAAGGTATAATAAGTAAGATGTTGAAATAGAATACACACATGGCATACTCTTATAATCCCAAATATTATTATGACGGGAAATTACATCAATTAAAACCCAAGCTAACAGCGATACATACCTATCAGTTGTCTGACGGAACGCTCATTGGTATGTTCCAAGGGTCAAGAGGTTCACATCCTGATTTAGACTTTATAGTAAGACTATTAAGGGTGGGTGAAAATCAAACGCCATTTCCGCCACCACACCTATTTTGGGTAGCAGATTTAATTATTAAAGCACAACTGCATCCAGTTGAGGTTAAAGAAATAATTGATTATTATATTGATTTTTACACACACAAGTGTATCCCTTTTAATTCAGTGGATGAACGTAGTGCTTATTCACCAATAACGGTTAATCATATTAAAACAAAGTATGCAGCAATAAATGTCCCTAACACATTGCCTGTGGATTATATTGCACTTATTATTGAGTTATTTTGCTATTGTGAAAAGCGAAATGAAGGTGCTTTTATGTTTAAGGAGCTATTGCAAAAGATTAAGGCATACACTGAGGGTAAGATTGATTATATGGACCTTCTTCAAGGTTTCAAATAATCAATATAATTAGGTAGTCCCGCTATCTTATCAAGATAGTAGCCACGGTTATTGGAGCAAAATTCTTGGTATCGCTTAATGCTGATATCAAGATAATTTTGCTCCATATCTATACCTATAAATTTACGATTAAAAAGATTTGCAGCTATTCCCGTTGTGCTACTACCTGTAAAAGGGTCTAATAATAAATCATTTTCACGAGTAGATGCCAACACAATTCTACTTAAAACCGATAATGGTTTTTGTGTAGGGTGCTTACCTTGTGTTTTTTCCCATCTAGCGATGGCTGGTAGGTCCCACACATCTTTCATCTGTTTACCGCCATTAATGACTTTCATTAATTCGTAGTTATAGAAATGTGCGACACTTTTGCACTTCCTTGCCCAAATAATTAGTTCTGTCAAGTGTGTAAATGTGCGACACGAAAAATTAGGTGGAGGATTCTATTTCCTCCAAGTTATTACATTAAGAATCTTAAAACCTAATTCATTTAGGACCTGGTATATTGAAAAAATATTGTGCATGGTCCCACTTACCCATATAGTCCCATTAGGTTTAAGCACTTCTTTTACTGCATGAATCCAATTATAATTAAATTCATACATCGTACCATCGAGCTTATCCCATTCGCCTTTATTCACAGACACTATTTCCCCGCTCTGTATTGTCAATCCATCATTTGATAGAAAATATGGCGGGTCAGCAAATACCACATCGACATCTTGAATCTGTTTCAAAATATCAACGCAATCACCTTTGAATAAGGTAAAATTATTTGTCGAAAAATAAGGTTGCATTAGTAATTGGTTATGAGCAATTCATTAATCTCACCTCTTTTATCTGCCTTAGAATTAATGTTTCGTTTTGCTTTTACTCGCTTTATTTTATATGCACTATATAACTTATCAAAGAAATCATTTTCAGGATTTACAGAAGATGGGTCGCTGTTGCTCAACATAAATGCAGCTCCTTGTTTTGTAATTATATCACAAAAATTCCGAAGCCTTATTTGCTCGCTATCATCAAAACCTCCTGCGCAATATGAATTAAATGTTGATGTTTCGCTAATTGGCTTGTATGGTGGGTCAAGGTAAACAAAGCATCCTTCATCAGCATATTGCACTAAATCAGCATAGTCCCCGTTTCTCAATTCAACCTTCTTGATGACCTCTGAAACATGTCTTAGATTTACCGAATCACATATTTTGGGATTAACATATTTGCCAAATGGTACATTGAAAAGGTTTTTACTATTGACTCTATATAGCCCATTAAAACATGTTCTATTTAAGAATATAAATAACGCTGACATTCTTATTTTTGATGCACTACGCTGATTGTATTCTTCTCTAAGAGCATAGAACATTTCTCCTCGTGCTTAACTATCTTTTGCAGAATATTCATCCTGCATATTCTGCAATGCATTAATTAGATCATCACAGTAATCCCGAATTATTGAGTAAGTATTGATTAAGTCAGAGTTAATATCATTTATGATTACTCTCTGAATATTCGGCATTCTTTCAAGAATGTCAAACATTACAGCACCACTACCAACAAAAGGCTCTATATATGTGTTGATGCTTGTTGATAAGTTCTAACTTATGATATTCAATAACTGACCCTTACCTCCAGCCCACTTCAAAAAAGGTTTTGCCATCTATTATATTGTATAATTCAGTTTATAGGTACAAAGATAATTAAAAATCCAACACATTATACACCTCCTCCAACTCTTCAGCTCGTAATCCTAAGTATCTACGGGTAATCATTGGTGATGCGTGGTTAAATATCTCGCTCAGCTTGATTAATGCCATTTCCGATTGCTCACCTGATGATTCCACCACTTTACGACCGAAGGTTTTGCGGAAGCTGTGGCTGCTTAGGTGCTCCACTTTAACGCCATACTTCACTTTTATGGTCTTAAGGTGTCGGTTAATCATTTGGGTTGAAATCACCTCACCACTATTGTTAAGAAAACAATGTTCGGTCATATCCTCAACTTTCAATGCCTGATAACAATCTCGGATGTGATGTTGGAATGATTCGTCAATCTTAACCTCTCTGCGCTTTCCCGTCTTTTTCTCAATCAATGAAAATTTAGATGCAGTTAATAGTTGATTCCAAGTAAGGGTTTTAAGGTCTGAAATTCTTAGACCGAAGAAACAACCACATCCAATCAACAACGATAGGCGGTACTTCTTATCTTTATATAATCGGCGGACGAGGTTTAACATCGTATTCCACTCGATGTAATCTGCGGTCGTATTTGAATATTTAATGCTCATTTTGTCAAATTTTAATGTTAGTGAAACACTCGTGCCGAGTAATTTTATTTATGTTTCTTAATATCAATTAGTTAGCATAAGTGTTTCACTTTTGTTCAAGGTGGGACATCTTAAAATACTTGCACCAATGATTCCCAGCGGAAACTTCTCCATGCACCATCAGTCACGCTGTAAAATGCTGTTGTAGCATACTGTTCTCTGCTCTCTCCTCTACCATTTGTCATGGCACTGGTAAGGGCTGGCTGGGTAGTTCCCCAACATTCTCTCAATTCGCCATTTTTCTTACGGAATACAAAGTGTGCTACGCCATGTTTTATCTTCTCTTTCAAATTTTCAATCATCATCGCTTTCACAAGGCCAATCTCTGTTGAGTTTGTACGGTTAGCGATTACATTTGCTTTTACTGCTGTTGCTCCATTGATTACTGTGATGTTTCTCATATCTGTGTACTGTTTAATTGTTATTACCTCTGTTTGCCAGGATAAAAATATGGAATATATTTAATACAATCAAACACTTTGCAATAAATTTATGGAACATTTTGATTATTTTCCATATTTAACTACTTTTGCCACAAATTTCAGATACAATGGAAGCAAATAAACAAGAAAGGTCAGTAATACATTTGGAAATAGACGGCGAACACCACTATTTTGGTAGTGTCAAGGCACTTTGCGACCACTTTGGTAAAGAAAAGATTGGTATTGGATATAAAAGTCTTGCCAACTACGGTATTACGGCAGAGAAACCATACCGAAACAAATACTGCACTATTCGCAAGGGCATATTGATAACTGCTCCAAAGGCAGAATAACCATTTGTTTATTTTGGTTGTGTCAGGTTATCAATGATTTAAGACAAACATTCACGTTATTGTCATTCTGACGACTGAAAGGAGGAAGAATCTCATAAGAAACAATGAAGAGATCTTTCACTTCGTTCAAGATGACAAGTCCTATATATAATATATCATACCTATCAAACATTCTATGGAAATAAACCAACCAGCAGCAAAGTTTCAGGATATATCAATCGCACCCATGCACACCACAGAACATATTCTTAACCAGACAATGGTTCGTATGTTCGGGTGCGAGCGCAGCCGTAACGCCCACATAGAGCGCAAGAAGAGCAAGTGCGACTATACCCTGCCCTGCGCACCTACAGAGGAGCAGATTGCAGAGATTGAGGAGCGTGTAAACGCAGTCATTGCACAGAACATGCCCATAAGCATTGAGTTCGTGACGCGCAACAACATACCAGCCGGCGTTGACCTTGGCAAGTTACCTGCCGACGCAAGCGACACGTTGCGCATTGTACGTGTGGGTGACTACGACGTCTGCGCATGCATTGGGACACATGTGGAGAATACAAGCGAAATCGGCAACTTCCGCATCATCAGCCACAGCTATGAGAACGGCACACTGCGTCTGCGTTTCCGACTCGCGTAAAAGAGCATAAGAGAGCCGGCCGATAATCAGGTGAAGCATGCTGGTTTTTCGGTATTTTTTTATAAATTTGCATCTCGGAAACAGTTGCATGCATGTTCAATAAAAGAGAAACGATATTCACGACAAGGAGTTGCGGTACATTGGAAGAGATGTGCCATGACATTCTTGTACAGGCAAGCGGAGAAAGATTGCTGAAAATAGCCTTTTTCTGCGGTGCTTCCAATGACAGCGAATATCTTGAAATACTGGGCACATTGCGTTCGGCTGTTGACTGTTTTTTCCTAACTGACAAGCCTCTTGTCAGCTACATTGCCCAAAAACCCGGAGATTCTCAGCTTGCTGCCGAGGCTATATATCTTACCGACACGGGTGCCGGCATTGAGCATCATGAGCGCTACATATTACTGAGTGACGGCACATGCAGAGAGATTATTACCGAGGGCATCGTGCCTCATGACATATCAATGACCGCCTTTGAGCAGTCAATGGAGATATTCTCGACAATAGGCGACATTCTTAGGAGCAACGGTTTCGGGCCAAGCGACATTTACCGCCAGTGGAACTACATACAGCATATCACGGCCGGCAATGACGGCAGTCAGAACTATCAGGAGTTCAACGATGCACGTTCTATCTTCTATGCCGATGCCGACTGGAGCAACGGTTACCCGGCAGCGACAGGCATAGGCACCGGTGCAGGAGGAATAATGGTTGAGCTATGTGCCACCAAAGGCTACAATGCTCCCAACAAGCCCATTGACAATCCGTTGCAGATAGCAGCCCATAGCTACTCACAGAAAGTGCTTGACGGCAAGGTCGTGGAGATGTTGAACGAAAAGACAACGCCCAAATTCGAAAGGGCACGCATACTTGGCACTAAAATCTTCATATCGGGTACAGCCGCCATAAAGGGCGAGAGCAGCGACATGAGCAACGACACCGTAGAGCAGGCCTCAATAACAATGGAAATAATGAACAGGCTCATCGCCGCGGACAATATTCCGGTGGCAAACAACGGTGCGCAATATGAGCTTCTGCGCGTGTATGTCAAGAGAGAAAGAGACATCCCTGCCACACGTTCCTACATGGAGGAACACTACCCTGCCGTTCCCAAACATTATCTTGTAGCAGACATATGCCGTCCCGAGCTTCTCATTGAGATTGAGGGTGTGGCACACATTTGAGCGGCATTCCCTACTCAACCTTTTTAAACCACAACAAACAGACACCTTTATGAAATTCAAAAAGACCATTCTGATGACAGCATTATCATTGGCTCTGTGCGGTTGCTCTACGCAGCAGCCCAAGGAACAAGGCAACCCGTTCTTCAGCGAGTTCAACACACCTCACGGCATTGCACCTTTTGCCGACATTACCATAGAGCACTACCGCGAGGGCATGCTCAAGGGCATGGAGGAGCAGAAAGCCGAGATTGAGGCAATAATCAACAATGCCGAAGAAGCGACATTCGAAAACACTATCGTTGCCCTGGACCAGAGCGGACAGTTGCTGCGCAAGGTACGCGGCACGTTCAGCCCGCTGTCGAGCAGCAACTCAAACGATGAGTTCAGAGCATTGCAGAAGGAGATGTCACCGCTGTCATCGGCACACAACGATGACATTTACCTGAACGAGAAACTCTTTGCCCGCGTAAAGAGCGTGTACGACTCAAGGGAATCGCTTGACCTCACTGCCGAACAGGCAAAGGTTCTCGAGAACATTTATGACCGTTTCGTGAACAGCGGCGCCGAACTGAACGATGAAGAGAAGGCAAGACTGCGCGAACTGAACAAGGAGATTTCAATGCTGCAGCTCGAGTTCTCGCAGAACCTGCTGCACGAGACAAACAACACATTCGTTGTCGCCGAGAGCCTTGATGAACTGAAAGGATTGCCACAGGCAAACATCGACGCAGCAGCCAAAATGGCCGAGGAGAACGGTCAGCCCGGCAAGTGGATGTTCAATATGCAACGTCCCAGCTGCAACCCTGTGCTGCAGTATTGCGAGAACCGCGAACTGCGCCGGAAAGTATACGAGGCATACTACAACCGCGGCAACCAGGACAACGAGCATGACAGCAAGGAGATTTGCGCAAGAATTGTTACGTTGCGCCTTGAGAAGGCAAAGCTCATGGGATATGAGAACTATGCACAGATGGCACTCAAGGACCGCATGGCAAGCACCCCCGAAGCGGTATACGAGCTTCTGATGCAGGTATGGGAGCCTGCTGTAGCAAAGGCAAAGGAAGAGATTGAGGACATACGTGCCGAAATCCGCAAGGAAGGAAAAGATTTCGAGCCTGCCGGATGGGATTACATGTACTACCTGGACAAAGCGAAAAAGGCGAAGTTCGCTGTCGATGAAGAGGAGATACGTGCATACCTTGAGATAAACAATGTGATGCAAGGAATATTCCACGTTGCAAACAAGCTCTACGGCCTCACATTCAAGGAGGTTACCGCAGATGTCCCCGCATATGAGCCCACAGCGAAGGCATTCGAGGTCATTGACCGCGACGGCAAGCTGCTTGCGATATTCTACAGCGACAACTTCCCGCGCGAGAGCAAGCGTGCAGGAGCATGGTGCACGTCGTTCCGTCCGCAGAGTTACAGGAACGGCGAGCGCATTATCCCCATAGTTGTCAACAGTTGTAACATGACACTCCCCAACAGCGAGGGCTATGCGCTGCAGAGCATCGACAATGTAGAGACCTTGTTCCATGAGTTCGGCCACGCACTGCACAACTTTATGTGCGACGTACAGTACAGCAGTGCAAGCGGCGTTGAGCGCGACTTTGTTGAGTTGCCATCGCAGATAAACGAACACTGGGCATTCGAGCCCGAGGTGCTTGCAGTTTATGCCAAGCACTACAAGACAGGGGAGGTCATACCCATGGAACTTGTCGACAAGATTCAGGAGAGCGCCAAGTATGGCCAGGGTTTTGCCACAGTCGAGTATATCGCAGCATCGTTGAGCGACATGGACCTTCACGTGCTTACCGAGATTCCCGAGAATCTTAACGTAATGGATTTCGAGGCCGAAGGATTGGCAAAGCGCGGCATTCCCTCACAGATTCTGCCACGTTACCGCATGACAAACTTCAGCCACACCATGGGTGGCGGTTACACTGCCGGCTACTACAGCTACATGTGGGCCGAGGTACTCGATGCCGACGCATTCGAGGCTTTTGCCGAGACCGGCGACATATTCAACCAGCAGGTTGCTGCCAAGTTCCGCAACCACGTGCTCACACCGGGCGGCATTGAGGACGGAATGACAATGTACAAGAAGTTCCGCGGCCGCGAGCCACAGATTGACGCACTGTTGCGAAACAGAGGATTCTGATTCCAGCAAAAGGACATTACAATTGTGGGTGACCCAAAGTGAATGACATGAACCCCGAAAGTTAGACAAAAAACTTTCGGGGTTTTGTTATGAAATTTTGTTTTGAAATTAAGCTGGAAGCTGTTAAACATTACTTGTCAG
>SUXT01000062.1 GCA_015060835.1 Bacteroidales bacterium | reverse complement strand
CATATTCAATGTTCTTTTTTGTTATTTTCTATTCATTTTGAGGCGCGGCAATTCGGTACTTTGGAAAGCTAAAGCTTTCGTCGTCGCAAACATTGCTTATTACGCAATGTCCCCTTGAAGGGCAGGAGCTTTTTCAGTTACTCTCATTGCACACACTAAAAAAAACGTCCGTGTGGAATTTTCCACACGGACGGATTGACTAATTAACTATCAAATTCTTTAGATACTCTGCTCTACATTCCAAACGAATGCTCTCAATCCTAAGAGCTCTGAATCCTCATCGAGAGCTTTAAGTTCTTTCAACAGATTGTCAACACGTTTGTCATCGACAATGGTGATTATACCCGAACACATTGAGGGCCATGCGTGTGAACCGTAGTGCGGATCGCCTGTCTTGCTGCCGCGTCCCTGCATCTGCTCGAAGAATGAGAAGCCGCGACAGTTGTTATGCTCCAACAAAGATATTACCGCATCTTTGTGTGCCTGATCGAATGCTATAAATACACTTTTCATATTTTCTTATTATCTTTTGTTGGTTATTAGTGCTTATGTTTAAGCATTTCTACATCCTTATTCTCTTTCCAGTAAGCGTTCAGTTCGCGCTGTGCACGAATCTTGCGACGCTTCACGATGATACCGTTACCACCGAAGATACAGTACATTACGGGTACATATATCAAGGTCATGATGGTAGAGATTGTAAGACCACCGATAACTGACACACCGAGGGGACGCCACATTTCGGCACCTACACCCTGGCTGACAGCCATAGGCACCATACCGAGGATGGTTGTGAGGGTTGTCATGAGCACAGGACGGAGACGGCTCTTTCCGGCGCGTACAGATGCCTGAACAAGACCGAGACCACGCTCGCGCAACAACATTGTGTAGTCGATGAGCACAATACCGTTCTTAACCACGATACCGATAAGCATCACAGCACCGAGGATTGACATAACGTTCATTGTTGTGCCTGTGAGCGCAAGAGCAATAAGGATACCACTCAATCCGAAGGGTACGGAGAGGATGATTATGAAGGGGTATGTCATTGACTCGAACTGTGCAGCCATCACAATAAACACAAGGATAAGGATGAGGATGGCAAGTGTTCCGAGGTCTCTGTTAGACTCCTGCTGATCCTCATAAGTACCGGCAATCTGCACTGTTACACCTGCGGGAATATCGAGTTTGTCGATTATCTTGTTACCGTATTCAACACCGTCGCTCAACACAACACCGGCCTTGAGTACAGCGTCTACTGTTACTATACGCTCACGGTCCTTACGCTCGATGGTGGGAGGTGTCTCGCGTATTACAACCTTACCGAGGTCTTTCACACGCACGCCCTTACCACTGTTTGTGTAAAGAACGATATTCTCGATATCTTCGACAGATGTACGGCTTGTAGGTTCGTAGCGCACTCTTACATCATACTCGTCACCATCCTCGCGGAAGTATGTTGCGAGCGAACCGTTGTAACGGTTGCGGAGGTATGTAGCAGCAGTGCTGAGGTTGAGTCCGTGCATAGCGAGCTTCTCTCGGTCGAATTCCACCTGATATTCAGGCTGATAGTCGCTTCGGCTGATGTTCACCTGTGTTACATTCTCCCATGCGCGGAGCGAATCGGCAAGAGCATTGGAGAGTTTGTCGGTTGCAGCCATGTCGTATCCGTAGATTTCGAACGAAGCCATACTCTGACCACCCATTCCGCCTGAGCCGCCACCCATGTTTACAACATATTTGGCAATCTCGGGTATCTGCTTGAGATCCATACGCATTTCGTCGCAGATGGCATCGAGTTTTCTTTCGCGCTGGTCAGAGGGAACAAGCGAAATGTTGAAGCTGATGATGTGTGAACCGTTCGACTGGATGGCAGCGAAGGTGTTGTCCTCGTCGGCCTGACCTACACGGAAGTTACATGCGTTGATGTCGTCGCCATAGCGCTCCATCCACTTCTTTGTAAGACCAAGAGAGAGTTCTCTTGCAATCTCCACACGAGTACCTATGGGAAGTTCGATGGTGATACCTACACGACCGTTGTCGTTTGCGGGGAAGAATTCGCTCTTTATCAAGGGGAAGCAGAACAAGCTGGCTCCGAAGAAGCTGAAACATGCTATAATGACTGTCCAACGATGGCGTACAGCCCAGTCGATGCGTTTGGCATACCATACATCGAGGCCGTCGAGCATCTTCTGGATGGGTGTGTAGAACTTGATGAAGAACTTGCTCTGTTTCTTCTGCAAGCGGAGCATCTGCGAGCAGAGCATGGGAATGATTGTGAGCGCACCGATGGTAGATACGACCATGATGATACACATCATCCAACCGAGCTGTTTGAAGAGCACTCCCGACATACCTGTTACCATTGTCAAGGGGAAGAACACCGCAAGCATTGTCAACGTAGAAGCGATAACAGAGATTGCCACCTCATTGGTACCGTGGATAGCTGCGTGCTTGGGGCTTGCACCACGCTCGATGTGTGTGGTTACGTTCTCGAGTACCACAATGGCGTCGTCCACAACGCTACCGATAGCGATACTGAGACACGAGAGTGAGATAATGTTCAACGAACCGTCTGTTGCAAAAAGGTATATGAACGATGCGATGAGCGAGAAGGGAATGGTGATACCGATTACCACTGTTGCTCTCCAGCGTCCGAGGAAGGCAAATACCACTACGACAACGAATATCAACGCATACATGATTGTCTCGGCAAGAGAGTTCACTGTCTGCATGATGTTGTCAGAGGTATTCACAATGATACCCAACTTGACATCAGAGGGAAGGTTCTTCTGCAATTTGGGCAGTGCTGCCATCACTTTGTTGGAGATTTCCACCGAGTTTGCACCGCTCTGCTTCTGTACGATAATCATCGCACCCTCGTTACCGTTGTTGAAGGCCTGCTGTGAGCGCTCCTGACGGCTGTCGACGATGCGTGCGACATCGCGCAGATAGACATTCGCGCCGTTGTAAGAACCTACTACAAGGTTCAACATATCGTGAGGTGTTTTGAACTCACCCTCCACGCGCAATGAATAGGTGTTGCTACCAATATCCATTGTACCGCCGGGGATGTTTCTGTTCTCAGCACCGATGATTGAACTTACTGTCTCGACGGGGATGTTGTATGCCTCCATCTTTGCAGGATCCATATATACGTTAATCTCGCGTTTGGGTGCACCGGCGATAGACACCGTACCTACTCCGTCGATACGTGCGAGGGGGTTCACCACATTGTCGTCAAGAATCTTGTAGAGTGCATTCTGGCTCTCTTCGGCTGTAACCGAGAGCATCAGGATGGGAATCATATCGGTTGAGAACTTGAAGATGATGGGGGTGTTGGCATCGTCGGGGAGAGCCGAGCTTACCATATCAAGTTTGTCGCGCACATCGTTTGTGAGCACATCAATGTCGTATCCGAACTCAAATTCGAGTGTGATTACAGAGATATTCTCACTTGACTTCGAAGTGATGTGTTTGAGGTGCTCCACCGAGTTCAATGTATTCTCCAAAGGACGGGTTACGTTGTTCTCGATGTCCGATGCACTGGCACCGCTATATGTAGTCAATACCATTATCGAGTTTGTCTCGATGTCCGGGTAGAGGTCTACGGGAAGTTTCGATAATGAGAAGAGACCGAGGATTACAATTGCCACAAAGCAGAGTGCGGTCATAATCGGTCTTCTTACTGCTCCTTCGTATAAACTCATATCTGTTGTCTTTAATCTGTTTTTACTCTTTATTATTCGCAGTGAGCGGAAAGGCTTACTTTATTACCTCTACTTCCACTCCGTTGGCAAGTCTGTTCTGTCCTGCTACAACCACCTGTGCACCGGGCTCTACGCCTGAGACGATTTCGTACTTGTCGCCCATGCGACGGCCGAGTTCCACCTTGTTGTATGATACTTTACCGCTGTTGTAAACATATACATAGTAGTCGCCGCTGCCGAGCTGCTTTATAACTGCCTGGTCGGGTACAACCACGTGGCTCTTTGTTCCGAAGTTCACTGTTGCACGACCGTACATGCCGGGACGAACCTTGCGATCCTTGTTGGCAATCTTGAGCTCTACGGGGAATGTGTGTGTAGCCGCGTTGATTGTAGGGTAAACGATGCTTACTGTTGCGGGGAAGGCCTCTTCGCCGTATGCCTCGAACTTAACGCTTACGGGTGTCTTCTTGTCGATTTTTGCATAGTAGGGCTCGCTTACGTTGATGTTCATCTTCACAGGGGCAATCTGCTCGATTACGAGGATGGGAGCCTGACCGCTCATGTCGCCGTTGTCGTAGTTGCGTGCTGTAACAACTCCGCTGATGGGGCTGAGCATCACTGTATTTTCGAGTTTGTTGTTGTATGCTTTGAGGTTTACATCGAGGGCTGTCTTGGCGTTGTCAAGTTCGGCCTTAGATGCGCCGCCTACCTTGTAGAGCTCGCTGATGCGGTTGAACTCTATCTTCTGGTTCTCTATCTGGAGTGCGAGCTGTTCGAGGCCGCTTGCGTCGAGCTGAACGAGTTTCTGGCCTTTTGAAACATTGTCGCCTACTTCGGCATAGATTTTGCTGATGCGCAGATTGCTGCTGGGTGCAATATTGTTCTTTACCTCAGCCTCAACGGTTGTTGTAAACTCGTGAAGCTGCTCAACATCCTCTACGGTTGAGTTTGCTATCTTTACTTTGGGCTTTTCATCCTGTACAGCTACGGGTGCTGCGGTCTTGTCTGAGCTGCCGCATGATGCGAGAAATGCGATAGCGGCCATTGCGATGATTGTCAGATGCTTTTTCATAATTTATCTATCTTTCTTTTATTATTCTTTTCCGATGATTGTCTCAAACTCCGATTTTGCTACAAGGTAGTCGTAGATGGAGTTGTTGTATGTGAGCTGTACGTTGGTGAGAGATACCTGTGAACTGTTGAGTTCGAGGATGGTACCCTTACCCACTTCGTAGCGTTTTTCGCTGATTGATACCTCTTTCTTTGCAAGCTCTACAGATTTCTTGTTTGTTTCGAGCTGTTCGGCACTTGACGACATCTTGTCGAGCTGGCTCTGTGCCTGCATTCTGAGCTGACGCTCTGTGTTGATGCGTGTCTCGGCAAGCTGCCACTGCTGTATCTTGTTCGATTTGAGCTTGGTGAAGTTGCTTGCCTTGAACAAGGGGATGCTGAGTGAAAGTGCCACGTTGGATGAGTTGCTCCATTTGTAGTTGTAGAACTCCCAGTTGGTATTTGAGCGTGAGAGATACTGATAGCTTCCTACAAGCGCGAGTGTGGGATGGAAGTTGCTGTTGAGCATCTTGCGCTGCTGATTGAGCAATTCGCCATTGAAGTCAAGCTGTCTGAGGGTGCTGTTGCCATCGAGTGAGATTTGTGATGCCGATGTTGCATCTATCTGCATGCGGTCCTCATAGTTGGAGAGTTTGTCGTTTATAGCAAGGTCTACATCTGCTGTTACACCCATGAGCACTTTGAGCTGAAGTTTTGCAAGTGCTACGGCGTTCTTGCCGCTTACCACGTTGGGCCATACGCTGCGGTACTGTACCTCGGCGCTTATCTTGTCATACTCGCTCACTTTGCCCTGCTCGTACTTTGCCTTCACTACGTTGTAGTTGCGCTCGGTGAGTTTGTAGCTCTCCATGAGTACGTTGTACGAGTCCTGTGCGAGCATCAACTGGTAGTATGCCTTTTTCACCTGGTTGATGAGGTCGAGCTTCGAACCGCGGCTCTTTTCAACTGCAAGCTCAATGTCTTTCTTGCCCATCTGTATGCTGCGGTAGATTGCGGGGGCATATATGGGAAGCGATACGTTGAGACCGCCGTTCCATGTGTTTGCATCGTCCATACCCATCTTGAAGCTACCCATGCTGGTCTTTATTTCTGCCACCTTGATATCGTATGATACTGTTCCGTCAATTGATACACTGGGCAACAGGCTTTGCCAAGCCTCTTTCTTTGCCACCTCCTTGAGGGTAATCTCGTGTTCTGCAACCTTCATTGTGGGGTTGTCGCTAAGTGCCAATTCTATGGCTTTGTCAAGCGTCAGATTCAGAACCGGCAGTGCTTCTTGTGCGCGTGTCAGCGTGAATATCGCCAACATCGACAGTGCTAAGGTTAATCGCATTTTACAATTCATAAATTCTATTCTGTTATTTGGTTTTTCTTTATATAATCTTCTATTATCTGTTGTCCTTTTGCTGTGGATACTCCGCGAAGGTAGGCGAGGATAAAGGTGTCGCTCATCTGTTCTATGCTGTAGTGGTCGAAGAGTGTGGTGGTGGTGATGAACTTCACACTGTCCTTGACTATGTAGAGCAGAATTTCGAAGTTTGTATCCTCTCTGAAGATTCCCTCCTTTATTCCGCTTTCGAGCCACGCTCTTATCTTGTGTTCGTTCTTTCGGGAGTGTCGTCGGTTCTCTTCTATTACTTTGGGATATTTTTCGAGTTCGCGGAAGTACTTCTTGTTGGCTGTCTTCATCTGCTTTATGTAGAGGGTGTAGAGCGAAAGTATCACCTCCATTGTGCCGTTGGCGTTGCGGATTATCTCTTTTGCACGCTCCACCGTGCGGGCCTGCGCATATTTTATTCCCTCGTATAGCAGTTCCTCCTTGTTGTCGAAGTGTTTGTAGAGTGTGCGCTTGGATATACCCAATGCAGCTGCAATGTCATCCATCTTAACCTCTTTTATGCCGTGCTTGTAGAACAGCGTATTGGCCGTGGTTATGATGTTGATATGTAATTCGTTTTTGTCGCAGTTTGCACTCATACTTCTAATTATTCTCTGAAATCGGGTGCAAAGTTACTGAGAAAACTTTTTTGCACCAAAAAGTTTCCTATATAATTACGGAAAAAATTCTTTAATTTAATTTTTTTTAAAGAGCGCTGAACATCGATGCCACGATTATGGACAATTTTATACCCCGGCAAAGAAGCTGCCAACAAAAAAATCGGCACAAATATTTGCCCATTCCAAACATAAGGCCTAACTTTATGAGCCGTAACCATAAGCTACAAACAAAAACGACCATACAATGAAAGAGATTACAAACAGCATGTTACAGCGATTCCTCAAATATGTAACATTCGACACAGAGTCTGTAGACGACAACACCACAGTGCCCACAAGCGAAGGACAATTCACATTTGCCCGCTACTTGGAGAGCGAGCTCAGCGCAATGGGTCTCACCGAAATAACTCTCGACGACAAAGGCTATCTCTATGCCACACTGCCCGCCAACTGCGACAAGGAGATACCCGTAATAGGATTCATATCCCACCTCGACACAAGCCCCGACATGAGCGGCAAGGATGTACGCCCCCGCGTAGTAACCTCATACGATGGCGGAGACATCACATTGTGCGAAAAGGATGGCATAGTGCTCACCGTAAAGGACTTCCCCGAAGTTGCCGCATACAAGGGGCAGGACCTTATAGTAACAGACGGACACACACTGCTGGGTGCCGACGACAAGGCAGGCATTGCCGAAATTATTTCAGCAGTGGCATATTTGCAGGCGCACCCCGAAATTGAACATGGCAAAGTGAGAATAGCCTTCAACCCCGACGAAGAGATTGGTCGCGGAGCACACAACTTCAACGTACCTCTCTTCGGATGCGATTGGGCATACACCGTCGACGGCGGTGCAGAAGGTGAGCTCGAGTTCGAGAACTTCAATGCAGGCAGCGCGCTCTTCACCATACAGGGTCGCAACGTGCATCCCGGATATGCTAAAGACAAGATGCTCAACGCTCTGCGCGTGGCAACAGCTATTGTAGAGACAATCCCCGCCGCAGAATCACCCGAACAGACCGAGGGCTACGAAGGATTCTACCACCTGATGAGCATCAACGGCGGTGTCGACCAGGCAGAAGTGTCGTACATCATACGCGACCACGACAAGCAGATATTCGAGAAGCGCCTTGCATATATGAACGAGGTTGCCGACAAGATGAATGCCATCTATGGCGAAGGTGTTGTAACAGTGGAAGTGAAGCGCCAATATGCCAACATGCGCGAAAAGGTTGAGCCTATGATGCACATCATAGAGCTTGCCCGCAAGGCGATGGAAGAGGCGGGAGTAACACCGCTTATCAAGCCCATACGCGGTGGCACCGACGGTGCGCAGTTGTCGTTCATGGGACTTCCCTGCCCCAACATGTTTGCAGGAGGAATAAACTTCCACAGCCGCTACGAATTTGTATCGCTCCAAGTGATGGAGAAGGCTATGATGACTATTGTGAAGATTATTGAGGGAGCAGCAAAGTTGTAATTACCACACTACATCTACAGAAAGGCACATATTACTCTCAAGTGTAAAGCGCGGAAGTAACTTGCGCCTTTCTTTTTTTTACTAAAATCCAACGTATCGCTTTCAAAAGAATCACTTTTTACATACCAATTATATGAGCGACTTAGATCATTATTTTTAGCGGACAGTAATATAAATTTTATTAGAAAATGTTTTTATATTTGCGTGGCGGTTTCGGCTTCTAAATCTTTTCATTTATCTTGTTTTCAGATATTGACTATTCAAGATAAATCAAATAATTGAATATTAATATGAGTGATATAGTTAACACAACAGAGCATGCGGTACTGACCAATGCTGTTCAGGCTATTAAGAGTGCGATTCTGCATAGTCAACAGCGTGCGTTAGCTGCTATAAACCAAGAGCAGTTGGCACTTTATTATGGAATTGGACGCTTTGTTTCAATGAATACTCGAAATAAGAATTGGGGTAAAGGCTTCATTGAAGCAGTCAGCGAGCAACTTCGCAAAGAATTACCAGGATTAAGAGGCTTTTCTGCTGCAAGTTTACGAAAGATGCGTACTTTTTACGAAGAGTGGCAGATGCTTTCAGATAATTCGTTCGTTTCAACGAACGAATTTGTAGATATTGAGAGTAATTCGTTCGTTGAAACGAACGAATTACCAATTGTACAGTTTAAGATAGATGCAAATTTCCCGATTGCCGCATTTATGAATATCGGTTTCACACACCACTATGCCATCATCAGCAAAGTCAAGGATGTCGAGCAAAGGAAATTTTATATTCAATTTGCGGCAGACACCAAAGCAAAGGTTGAGGATTTGGAGCTGATTATAAATGATGATTTGTATAGTCATCAAGGAGAATTACCAAATAATTTCAAGAAAACAATTCCCGATCAATTGCAAGCGTATCGTGCCATCACGATGTTCAAGGATGAATATCTGCTTGATTTTATCAATACCGAAGAACTTTTCATTCGTGATAAGGACAGAAACGAACGCGTGATAGAACAGCGTATAGTGCAGAATGTAAAAGAGTTTATTATGACATTCGGCAAGGATTTCACATTTGTAGGCAACCAATATCATTTGGAAAAATTCGGTGTAGAAGAGTTTACTGATTTGCTATTCTTCAACAGAGAGTTGGCTGCACTTGTATGTGTTGAGTTAAAGGACGGTCCATTCAGGACTTCATATTTGGGTCAACTGGCCGGATACCTACGTATACTCGATGATGAAGTACGAAAGCCTAACGAGAATCCCTCAATAGGTATTATCCTTTGCAAAAGTGCTAATAAGAAATTTGTTGAATACGTAATTCAAGATTATGACAAGCCTATGGGTGTGGCTACATATAAGACTACAGCCGATATGGATGAACGCTTGAAGAGATTGCTCCCTCCTGTCGAAGAACTGAAAAAACTTCTTTAGAGAAGTTCTATAAATTACTTAACATGATTGAAGTTGCTTTCTCTTAAAGAAAGGCAATGATGACTATTGTGAAGATAATAGAGGGAGCAGCAAAGCTATAAAACAGATAACAGCATTAAAGCCGATATTGCCGCCGCGTCTCACGACGAAGCGGCAGCATCGGCCTTTGTATTGAAAATCAAAACTGTTTCTCAATTGCCCCTGCCGAGTACATCCACCGGATTGCGGCTGACCACGCGCCACGAAGTGAAGGTAACGACAGAGGTAGCAACCATCACCACCGCGGCAAACGACAGGACAAACACCCACAGATGAATATCCACCCTATAGGCAAACGACTGCAACCAGCCGTTAACAATCAGGCAGGACAAGGGCGTGGCAAACACATAACTTATTATAAGGATTTTAATATATTTCCAATTTATCATCATGAATATGTCGGTTGTCATGGCACCGTTCACACGACGCAGGGCAATCTCTCGCTCCATAAACTTGACTTCGAACAGCACTGCTGCAAACAATCCCATGAGCGACACAATTATCACCACCGCGGCAAACAGTCCCACCATCATAGCAAGGCGCTGTTCCCTCTCGTACTGACGGCGCAGCACATCGTCGAAAAACTCCACATCGAACGATGCAGGCGCAATGCCGGGGAAATAATCCACAATACACTTTCTTATATGCTCCACTGCCTCTGCTACATCCGCACCTGCCACAAGGCGGATGTAGAGGTTGCGCATGGCATAAAACTTCTTGCCCGGTACTCCCATTTCGTCCTGCCCCATGCAATAGAAGGCAAAGGCACCCTGCAGCTCGTGCAGAGAACGCGCATTCACATTGCGGCAGAAACCTACGATGGGGACATCCATTCCTCGCGGAGCGACGCTGTTGTCCGTCGTCAAATTATACTGCGCCTTTGCCGCCTCGGTAAAGACAAGCCCGCCACAGGCACTCTGTACATCTTCGGGCAAGAAGCCGCGTCCATCGACTATTTCTACGCCCATCACCTGAAGGAAATTCCACGACACCTGGAATGGTGAGAAGTTAATGTCCCTGCTTACATTTTCGGGTAGCGGACCGTTGATGGTGCGTCCCACCGTCCAGCGACGGTTGGCTATGAAGTCGCCGTTGGAGAAGGCGACATCCTTCACATAACCGCCTTGCATCAACAGAGCAGAAAGTTCGTCACGCGGTGTCTGCCCCTCTATGAAGAATATTTTGTTGGGCAGTCTTACGGTGAGGAGATGCTCGCGGTTGAAGCCCATGTCTGCCGACATCAGATAGCGGTTCTGCAACCAGATGAAAAGAGCCGCCACGATAAGCACGAAACATACGAAGAACTGCACCCCTATGAGCAGTGTGCGCAGTGCGATGCCCTTTTTGCCACGTCCGAAATTGCCGTTCAGCGCAAAGGCAGGCGAGAAGGAGGTGATATAGAACGCCGGATAGAGCGAAACGAGCAGCGACAGCAGCACACCTGCCACAACTATTCCGAGCATTGTGTCCCAATGCTCCGCAACATCCACCGAGGTTATGAAGAGCGACGAAAGATCGCTTTTGCCGACAACCGCCACAATGAAGAGCGCCGGCACCACAGCCGCCAACAGGAAGAGGAACGACTCTGCGATAAAATCAAGGCGCAACGACTCAACCGACGCTCCCATTATGCGTTGTGTATTCACACTTCGTGTACGCATGGGGATAAGCGACATCACAAAGTTCAGATAGTTGATGAATGCCACCAACAGCAACACCACAGCAATGGCGGCAAGCGACAGAGTGGTTGAAAGGTCGCCCTTCGACGATGGAAAGCTAAACTTTATTTCTGCCGGCTGATTATAGTAAAGTTCACTTACCGGAACGGTAAAATAGCGTTTGGGATCGCCGTCGCGTTTGATTCTCGCCTGCTCCTCGACAAAGAGTTTCGTCAGTGTGCTGTCAAATTCGGCAAATGTACATCCATCGGCAAGTTTTACATACACCTGGTAGTTCCAGTTGTTCCAGTCATTCAGGTCGTTATTGTCGAAAAAGCCGATGGCATCGAGCGTCGCAAGGTCGCAATTTTCAGGGAAGTCGCGGTAGATGGCAGTAACCGTTCCCTTCCAATATGCCTCGCTGAAGATAGGTATATCCTCGCTGTATGTGTAGCCTATACGCGAACCGAGCTTCAGATTGTGGCGGCGGGCAAAACTCTCGCTGACAGCCATATTGCCGTATGTGGCGAGCGAGGCTGTGTCGCCCTCTACAAGTTCAAAACCGAACATTTCCAATGTAGTAGCAGGATAGAGAATGTTGCTGATATTGAACAGGAAGCCTTCGGGATTGTCCTCAGTGCAACCACCGCGGCGGTCGCCGAGAATATTTATAGAGCCCACCTTTTCGACCATAGGCACACTGTTGCGTATAAATTCCACCGCACCGCGCGACATATTGGTACTGATATTTCGTTCGCCCATAAAATTGCCGTCGCTCATGATTAAAGCAGTCCGGTCGGCATCCTTTATCCCCTTATTGAAGCCAAGTTCGTGGTTCACTTGCACAAATATCATATATGCCACGGATATTGCGACGGCAAGGCCAAAGATGTTCAACCCCGTTACTACAGGCATGCTGCGCAGAGTGATATATAAATTTTTTAGTGCTTTCATGTTTTTTGTTTTCTGTTAATGTTGATTTTACTATAAGTTGTGAAAGCGGACCGTTTACAAGTCCTATAATGGCCGAAAATCTTAGTTTCATATGCAATATCAACGTATTGAAATCTGATTATAAGTGGACATTAGTGTTATTACCATATTGTTTTGTTTTTGAACCATTTCTTATATATTTAAATATACGGATTCTTTTTATTTCTTTTTGGGCTGTTTGTTTAATTTATAAATGACACGAAACATACCATAGCGTGGTATGACATTTCGCCAAGTCTCTGTGACCCCTTGCATATTAACAGAATAATTCAAATTAGAAATATTACCAAGAATATCATATCCAACAAGGGCAAAAATAAGATTACCATGTAGAATGCTCTTGGATAGTTGGGCATTCCATACAAAATTGTCCGTATTCATTACTTCATTGACAAAACCACGGTGTGCGTAGTAATTAAAGTCTGTAGCGAATTGCAAGTTCCAGGGCAACTGAACATTACCATAAATACCAGCATCTATGTTCACACCGTTAACATCTATAAAATTTTTTCGATTGCTTCTGGCACTATGCCAAGCCATTTGAAATTTAGAACCTATCCTTATCTTCTCATAGTTATACTCTATACTCAGTGGTGTTGCCATATAGTTGGTGAACACCGTACTGCTTTCTGCTACTTTTAGTTCTGTGCTTTGCAAATCGATATTTCGATAAAAGTTATTGCTAACACCGATATTGAGAATAAAGCGTTGTTTAGCATCAATCGGTGTATAGAAATTGCAGTTGAATCCGATGCGATAATTGCCATTGACATTCTGGGGGCGGTATGTTCGCACACCTGTCGCAGCATCATATACTTGAGCCATAGCGACAGCATTGCGATAGAATGCAGCCATAATTTTCCCGGAAATTCGGCGCTGCTTTTCCTTGCCCCATTGGTCGGAAGTATAGAAGAGCTCAGTTGAATAAATCTCAGTTCGACGCAAATCACTGTTGCCTTCATTGATGTTGAGTGGGTCACTGTCAAAACGAAGATCCATGAGCGAGAACATCGAAGGAAGTTGCTGCTTATAATTGCCCTCAAGCCAGATTTGATGCTTCATTCCCGGTGTGTTACGTTCCAATCGCAACATCATAGTCGGAAGCAGCTCGGTTCGGGAACGACTTATCTGTTGCTGACCATCGAAATCAAAACTTTCCACATTTAATTCAACGCCTGGGGTAAATGTCAAACGCCAAAGCGCAGTGCGTACAAAATCGTTATCACGTTGTTCGCGTACATCGTTCTCGTAGCAGAAGGTTGCTGTGGCGAAAACATTGTGACAGGTGCGCGTGCTGAGATAGCTATTGTGGCGATCAAGAGTAGAGAGCAGGGCCTCACGCGTGGACGGCAACATGCCAAAGGTCGCCTCATTCATTTCTTCAAGCCAATCCAACCGATAAAGAGAATTTTCCTGATTGGAATATTCGTAACCATAACCAACTGATGGATTGAGGGTTGCTCGATTAAATCCTTTGGCAAAAAGAAGATAACCCCACGACAAGCCTAAATTGGCCTTTAGGTTGTCTGACGGTTTGTCAAAGTAGCGATTTCGGTAATCATCTTTCCCGGAGTCTGCAAAATTCAGGGTGTAGAGATCAAAGGTATGAGCTTTTTTCCTGCCGGCACTAAAGTCGCCAGTAAGCTCCATACGTCGACCGGAAAACGGCATACTGAAATAAAGTTGCGTATTTATACCTCCGCTAAAAATCTCTGAATTGTTTCTCTGACGTATGCGCACCTTATTAACTAGAACGTCAGTCAGATTCCGACCTGCATCAGGTCCATTAAAAAGATTCTCTAAATCACCATAGCCAATGGGATTGGCAGAAAACTCTGCAGAAATTCTGTCTGAATTGTTTTTCTGATAATTGTAATCAAATCGTGGCTTCAGATAAAGTTGCGTATCGTATTTGTCATTTTCGGGACCTAACATCAGTCGAATTTTATGGTCGGTGCTAACCGAGATATTTTGTGTTTTTCCCGTTTGGCAGGATTGATTGAATACAGAACCATTAGTCTGAAATATTTCGCTATTTTGTTTAGACATTGCATTATTTTCGGAATGCATGACATTTATATTTCCTTCTATCTCGTAGCGGTGGTTCTTGTCATGTATAAGGTAATCGAAACCTGTTGCCTCGGTGGTACTTGTACCATTACCAATAGTGCTCGGAGACCACTCCCCGTTTCTACCGGGTTTTCGACCTTCGTTCGTATTATTGGCATTAGCATAAAATGACAAACGCGATTGCGGCGTAAATCGTAAAGCAAAAAGTCGTCCAAGCCAACGCTCATGCGTCCCTCCGCCGGCCTCAGCATTGGCTAGCCAACCAATCTGGTATTCCCGTTTCAAATTCACATCCATGACAAATCTACCATCGTTTAGATTCAACCCCAATCCCTGGCTGTGTTCGCTTTCCTTATCGTAAAACTTAATATTTTTAACTGTATAGGCTGGTAAGTTGTCCAGTAATATAGTATTGTCGCCTTTGAAAAAATCCTTTCCATTGAGCAAAACGCTCTCCACTTGCTTTCCATTTACTAAAATACGTCCGTCACGTTTCAATTCCACACCAGGAAGTTGCTCCACTAATGCATCAAGCATTGACCCATTTGCCAGATTAAAAGCATCAGCATTATAAATCAGTGTGTCCCCTTTGTTATAAAATTTAATTTTTGTAGCTGTTATTGTTAATTCGTCCAATGTGCGTTCTCGGGTTGTTTGCTTACGGCGCATTTTTATTTCACCAATAAGATAATCTGAATCCAGCTTCTTGACTTTTATTTTGAATCGTTTTATCA